>JAOUPN010000095.1 GCA_029879905.1 Nitrospira sp.
AACGCACAGAATGGGCGTAGGAGCGCCGATCGCCGTCTGAGGCGACCTACACGTCAGGTCGAATACGGCATCAATCGTGTCCAAGAAATCGTGAGCGGTACATTCCTGTACTCACTCCTGTTACTACCTCTTCTCCCCCGGCAAGATCCTGCATATGGGGTCAGACTTCGATATCTTGACTATCTCTCCACCTCTGTCGAGCATTCCACTTGACGTATGGTGGGATTTCTGCGCATCAGGCTCCTCTTCACTCACCAGCCAGAGCACAGAGACTGCCCCGCGCGCTACCCGATCATGAGAGCACAACCGGGGCCATGCATACCTATGGACTGATGACGACTCAGATGAGAATACCCGCTGCTTGTGGTGAACTCACCAATGAGTGCGCGAGTGGTGGAATACCAGGAGAAGCTACTCGACGCCAAATCGGTCGAGATTCAATGGGACGACCTTCTGGATACACTGAACATCGCCGTCCACACTCCACAGGGTCAGGCCATAGTGCAGCGCGGTGGCGGCAATCACAAGATCCGTGAGCGGAACACTTTGCCCTTTGCGTGCCAGTTGCTGCCCGATACGAGCCGCTCGCTCCCAGATCTGATCGGTTAGAGGAGCCTGCTCCAGCGCACTCAACTGCTTATCAAGAATGCCCCACCGTTCAGGCGTTTTCACGCCGATGAGCAATTCGGTTCGAATCGGTTGGCAAATCCAGACGGACCCGGCGATGAGCATTTCGACAAGCCGGGCCTTCAGGACATCCTGGCCTTTGCGATCAGCCCGAATCCAGACGCTGGTATCCACAAGACGAGGGGTGAGATCACCGGCGGGCATGGGTGCGACGACGGCGCCTGCGGAATGCCGCTTCGGTGGTGTCAAAAACCCCGCTGCCGAGTGACTTCGCCAAGGCCTTCCGATGCTCGAGCTTCACCAGTTCTTCAAGCGCTTTGGCAATGGTGGCTCGCTTGCTTCTCAAACGAGTCAAGCGACAGGCTTCGTCCAGCAGACGGTGATCAAGGGCGACAGAAAGGCGTTTGGTAGGATGCGACATGGCACCACATTATCGAGATAATGGTGCTCTGTCAATCTCTGCCTTCCTTCAAGCCCCAACACCGCACTTTCATACTCCCTTATTTCTTCCTCCCCGGCAGCACCACCTCAATCCCATGGTCCTGCGGCTTCACCGCCTCTCGGCCCGTATAGAACAGAAAGCGCGAGAGCCAGGAAGGCTTCACCGTGGTCGTCTTCAGCGTGATCGACTCGGTCAGATCAACTCGCTCCTCGTCGTCGCCCCACTCGATTCGCGGCAGGACGGCTTCCGGTCGCGATGAAGGTCCCTGTCCCGTCTCGATTGCGCCCCACACCCCGGCAAACGACTCTTGCTCTCCACGCAAGAGCTGCCCAATGAGATCCTGGTGAGGGGTGAACGGTGAAATTGGCGAGACTGGCGTGACATGCGGGAAGGCGGGAGAAGCAAGATCGTCGCGCAAGTCCCGCTCGTCCCGCTGACTCGACACACCTACGTCGAGTGCCGACGGCAGCCGTCGCACCCCGACCGGAAGTGTCTCGGTCATCAGTGCCTGCCCTGAGCCTGGTCGAAGGGTAATCGTTTCATCGCCGTAGCCCAGCACATGGCCCATCTCATGGAGCACGGTTGTCAGCAAATCAATATGGCCATAGGCGTCGCTGCCGGAGGCAGCTTGCAGCTGCCACGGCGTTGCGCCGAGTGTTGAGTTGTCAGAATCGAATGACGAATGACTATTGACGAATGACGGACCAGACACAAATTCTTCGGAGAGGAATGGTGTCTGGTCAACGAACCACCCCTGCCCCGCGGCATCGGCATCGAGCCAGATGGTCGAGCCCCCTTCGACTCCGCTCAGGGCAGGCATCATCCAGGCGAGGGTCGAATCCGGCAGATCGGCGATCCGCACCTCCACCGTCACCAGGCCGTCCGTGTCCGGAACCAGCCCGCTTCGGATCCACTGGGCCTCTGCCGCATTCACAAGCGGAGCAGTCTGCCTCAGCGTCACAGGCTCCGTGATCGAGGTCTGGAGATCCTGCGAAGCCTCGTCCAGCATCAGGGCCTGCGGATTCGTATGTGCCTGGATATTCCCACCAGCCAACACCTGTTCAACCGTCTGTGCACCATTCCAAGCGCTCGCGTACCAGAGTTGATTCTGTTTCCAGAGCATGAACGCCACCGTATCGTTCGTGCCCGGTTCACCTCGATCGGTTACCGTCGCAATCAGATCCAGATTCCCACCCAACGTGATGGGGTTGAGCGGATCGGTGATGTCTTTGAGATTGGCTTTGGCAGTAATCACCGCCTGATGCGTCAGGGGATCGACGTCCTGTACCACTAACGAATCCGTGCTGTTCGTCCGAATCTGATAGACGTGCCCTTGCTGCCGGATGATGAGATTGATCTTGCCTTGGATGTTCGTGAGCTGTTTGTTGAATTTGACGTTGAAGCCAAAATTGGTTTTCTCGCCCTGATCCCCGGCATAGAGCCCGGCGCTGCTCTGATTAAGCAGATACCCGCCCCCGGTGATGAAGTTCTGGAGCGGCTTCGACACCGTGACCACGGTATTATCCTGAGCGCTGTCACGACGATAGAAGCCATCCACAATCATGCCAATGGTGTAGGACTCCGCATCTTGCTTGCCGAGATCCACCGTCCAGTCGTAATCAGCAACACCAGTGGTGGGGTCTCCGGGGTCCAGCACCGCCACAGGAACCTGTTCCGCAATGATCGTATTCGAATCGCGGTTGATGAACGTGACCGTGGATTGGGTGACGACACCTGCATCGGGATCCTCGCCCGGCAAGATCGCCGAGATATCCTGAATCGTCACGCGGAGCGGCACAGTTGCCGTACTGGTATCGATGTCAGCCGTCGAGAGCAGCAGCGGTCCGATGTACGTCGCCTGTACGTCTTCCGATACCGGATGAATGACGACCTCCTGCACAGTGATTCCATCATCTTCATCGGTCACAGTGATGCGAATGGTGTAAACCTGCGCCGGATCGAGATCAGCGATCTCGCTGATCGTCCAAGAGGCCGTGCCCACTTGGTTGGCCGTGCCCGTCAGCGCCAGCCCGCCGGTGAGAGTGAGGGCGTCGGGGAGACCCGCTGTAAAGGCGGTCCCATCGGTACTCCAGGCGGTCGTCACGTTCAGCGTATCCGTCATGACATCAGTCGCGGTAATGACGATCGGCACAATCGGATCGCTGTACTGCACGGCCTGAGTGAACGGAGTGAAGGTCACTTCCGGCGCCACGTTGGCAACCGTGATCGCGATCGTCTCGCTCGTGGTGACGACCCCGTCGCTCACCTGGATTGTCACCGGGTAGGGGCTGGCCCCCGGGCCATCCGTCGGGGTCCAGGCGAAGAGACCGGTTGCTGCGTCAAACGTGGCACCAGGGGGAAGGCCGCTGGCGCTGTATGTCAACAGCTGGGTTGGGTCGTCGACATCAGTCGCCGAAACGGTGAAGGTCAAGAGTTCGCCTTCGTTGACCGTCTTGTTGCCGATTGGCGCCAAGACCGGAGCCACGTTGACCTCGTTCACGCTGATCGTGACCAGTTCGCTCGTGGTCACCACACCATCCGTCACACTGAAGGTCACAGCATAACTGCCGGGGCCCTGATTCTCTGTAGGCGTCCAGACAAATTCCCGCGTCAGCGGATTAAACGTCGCCCCGAGCGGCAGGCCCGTCGCGCTGTACGTCAGCGGTTGAACCGGATCATCGACATCAGACCCAGAGATCGTGAACCGGAGTTCAGTCTCTTCGTTGACGCTCTTGTTGCCGATCGGCGCCAAGACCGGCGCGACGTTGACTTCATTGACAGCAATCGTAATGGTCTCGCTGTCACTGAACTCCCCGTCGCTCACGGAGAACGTCACCACATAGTCCGCCCCACCCTGCGTCTCTGATGGGGTCCAGGTAAAGATGCCAGTTGAAAAGTTGAAAGTGGCACCGTCGGGAAGACCCAACGTGCTGAACGTTAACAGTTGTGCCGGAAGATCCAGGTCCGTTGCCGAGACGGTGAACGACAGTGGGGTCTCCTCATCCACTATCTTATTCCCGATCGGATTGAGCGTCGGCGGCGTATTGGTCAGTTCCAACACCTCGACGGTGAAGGTCTGAGACGCCGTCAAGGCCGGGGTTCCCGCATCTGTCACGTGAACGGTGATCGCGTAGAAACCAATGGGCTGCGTCCGAGGGACGGACCAGGTGAACAACCCAGTTGTCGGATCAATCGTCGCCTCAGCAGGCGCCCCGGCACCCAACGAGAAAGTCAGGACTGAGGACTCAGGACTGAGGTTCGAGTCGTCCGGATCGGTCGCGACGACCGTGAACTGGAGTGTGTGGGCTTGTTCGACTGACTGCGTTGGAATCGGCGCCAGCACCGGCGCATCGTTCACCGGCGTGATCGCAAACGAGACGGTTGCGAGATTCGAGAGATTGATCCCGTCGCTCACTTGGTAGGTGAAGGTGTCGCTGAGGGATTCTCCGCCGTCGTGCACATAGGTGAAGCTGCCGTCGGCGTTCAGATTCAAGAGACCGTGCGATGGGCCGGTGACCAAAAGGGCGGACAAGCTGACAGGAGGGGAATCGGGGTCGGAATCGTTGGACAACAGTCCTGAGGACTGAGGACTGAGGACTGAGCCGCCTTCGGCGAGGGAGTAGGAATCATCAACCGCGACGGGGGCGGCGGTCGGGGTGCCGTCGGTCAAGAGCACATTGTCGATCGTGACCGTGCTCGTGCGGGCGCCGAAGCCGAGCAGGTCGAAGGACAATCTCGCCGCCGTGCCTACCGGCAAGCCGGTGAGGTCCACGTCGACGAGGAGTGCTGAGGACTGAGGACTGAGGGCTGAGTTCAACGGAGTGACAGTCACAAGGGGACTAGTGTAGATCGTGCCATCGGCTTGGATGTTCAACAGTGAATCAGTCTGGGTGAGGCCATCCACAACGCCGGCCAATGGCGTCATGGTGCTGGCTTCGAGCAAGGCAACTTCAAAAGCATCAGGCGGGTGAGGGGTGAGGGGTGAGGCGTTAGGGGTTAGATTGACGTCCAACAGCGTGAAGCGGAGATGGGAGGCGCCGGAGGGAAGGGTAAAGAGCTGGGACAGGGTCGAGATGACGGTGCTGTCTTCGGAGAGGACGGCCTGCCCGTTCGCAATGGTGACGGCACCAGAGATGTCCCAGCCATAGTCAGCTGATGACTGATCGGTATTGGCAAAGTTCGAATTAAACACGCCTTCGTGTGACGGCAGTTGGGCAGCCCACAAGGTTGAGGTTAAGGCTGAGGTTAAGTTTGAAGAGTTACTGGCTGAGAGCTGATGGCTGTTGGCAAGAGTGTAATGCGCCATGTACGGAGCCCACGCCTGAGACTGGTTAGGGGTAAGGGGTGAGGTGTCAGGTGAATGGTTGGAATCGGAGTCAATCGGCCCGAGGTCGAGAGAAGACGACAACCGTCGGATGCCGGGGTCGATGGAGCCGGCCATGAGGCGTGTACCATCCACGGCGGAACTCACATGGCCAAGCCCCATCACGTGCCCGAGCTCGTGCATCAACACGGTCAACAGATCGATATGGCCATCAGCGGCGCTGCCGGGGGCAGCTTGCAGCTGCCATGGCGAGGAGTCAGGGGTAAGGGGTGAGGTGAATTCTTCGGAGAAGAATGGTGTCTGATCGATGAACCAGCCATAGCCAGCGGCGTCGATGTCGAGGGTAATCGTGGTACCCAACGTCAATGCCAGATACCCATCCGGCAGGTCGTCGATCGCAATCGTAGCGCGGCTCAATAAGTCGAATTGTTCAGCTGAAAGGACTGAGGGCTGAGGACTGAGGACTGAGTTGTCCGTCGACTCAGCACTAGACAAACCAGGTAAACCATCAGAAGAGTTGACGGATTTCCGATCCGGCGGTAACGTTGGGCTACCGAAGGAGAGATGATGCTGAAGCGCATCTGGATTCTGTTGGTTATCGCTCTGACCCAAACTGGTTGTGAATTCAAGACCGAACCCTATGGACTCATGGGCATGACCCTGGATGCTCGGAATTACCTTGAGACCCGCAAGCGAGATTTCCTCAAGATCGAAGACATGGTCGTCGGTGATGGACCTGTCGCATCTTACGATCGCCGTATCGAAGCCATCTTGGATGTTCGCTATACCGATGGCACCATCGTCTTCCAAGGCCCCACGTTCTACTACAATGGGTTCGATACCATGCCAGATACCAGCGTCTACGACAATCGACACTTGAGCAGGGCACAAGAAGGCATCAGATTGGGCATCAATGGCATGGCCGTCGGCGGCACACGGCGTATTATCGTTGATCCCCACTTGACCTGCGCTGAGGCTGGAAGAGACCCCAGCCCCAAGTATTCCTGTGACCTGGTTGGGCCAGGCAACTTCGGTCCTCGAACTAACGTGCGTCAAGAAACCTTGATTGTCGAGGTGAAGCTGACCGAATCCTGCATCCCCATTAAGCTGAAAGCCTCTATCTGGCCCCTGTTCAGGTATTATGGAGAGATCTTCTGCCAAGACCAGCCGACCCCCCAAGTCGATCCCTCCGCCCCCACGTGGCGTTTGTATTAGACTGGTCCAGTAGCGTTGCGCCACCGCAAGAGACTCGACGATCCCACTCTCTGAGAGCTGCGCGTCCCTCTCAGTCGCAACACCAATCACCTCCGTTTGCAACGCCACACCGGTCGGACCAAGCCTGATATTGTCGAGCCAGACTTTTGCCTGACCGGTTTCCCAAGCAGGTTGCCCCTCTGGAACGGTCAGCCGGAATATCAACTCACCCACTTCTCCTCGCAGATCCTTCACGATCGCCGATGTGGGATCCAATGGATTTTGGCGGAGAACCAGCGGCATCTCTTTCGATGTCCGATAATCGGCCGCTCCGCTCGGCGGAGCTTGTTGCACGGTCAGTGTTGAGGAGACCTTCCCAAGGGGGTACTCTTGGCCACCTACTTTGATATACACATCCAAATCCGGCTGTCGCGGCGCCAACATACTATTACTGTCTCGCCCAAATTCAATGCCCTGAACGCTATAGTTGAATTGAAGGTATTCCGCGGTCGGCGCGATATAGAATCGGTTATGGATAATGGTGGGATTGTCGATACGGCTCAGCTCGACAGCATAGTTCCCGGCTCCGTCCTTCTTGATCGCTACCTTGCGACTCGCCGCTTCGAAGGAACCTCCATGGAACGACCATCCGGGAGTCGAGAGCGCATCCCGTGTGAAGAGGCCAGGATAGCGGGCCAACCCATGGAGATTGCCGTATTCAAAGTTCCCATTGAAAACCGTCGGCACGGCCGGATCCAACCCAATCGGCACTTCGGTATTGTTGAACGAGATCGGCACGCCTTGAATAATCGATGACGGGCCCGCTCCACCCTGTGGTGAATAGAACCAGCCGGCGCCGATGCCTTCCCAGGGCGCATCCTGCGCTGTGCTCGCAAATCCATTCGGCACATACCAGGGAATGTCCGTGCCATTGAACGGCGCGAGGTTTCTATCCGCCAGCGATCGGAAAATGGGTTCCGCATCTCCACTGGCCGTACTGCTGAATTCCTCAATGGTCAGATCGACCGTCCCGGCATACCAGCGCCACACGCGGCTATGGGGACCGGCCAATCCAAAGATCGAGGGGGCAACCCCAGGAATACCCAGATCATCCTTGGTGAACCCAGCACGCGCCAACCCGTCACTGAACGGTGCAGCACCGCTTAACGAAACATTGATATCAAAGCCGTCGATCGCACGGCCGTTCGGGGTAAAGGTCAAGGAGTCATTCCCAAGTTGCTGGAAGTAATTGTCGGCAAAACTCACGTTTTCCCAGCGCTGCACATCAGGGTCCTTGAAGTCGCCATAGGAGATCGTCTGCAGGTCAAACTTGAGATCTGTCAGGCTTGTCATAATGGGGATGCTTTTGGCTATTTGCTCTAGCACATACCCAACAAATGCTTCGCCTGCTCCCACTAAAGCTCCTCCGATGCCACCGATGACAAGCCCGCCCGCTGCTTTGATCAGCACATCAGCGGGAAGATCAAGCGAGGGTTGATTGAAGTCATGGGGATCGAGCGTCGTTTGCTGAACCGGCACGTTGGGAAAGTATGTGCCCAGTCGTTGGATAATCTCACTATTGACGACCGCTCCTCGGCTCAATCCAATGAAATGCAGGGGAGAAGCGAAGAGGGCCCCATTCAGGTTGCGGTTGAGTTGGATCAACGAGGCGAAGATGGCATCGGCCGTCGCTTCTGAGAACCCGGAATCGCTGATACTGGACTCGGTAATCCAATCGGGAATCAACACCAAGGATTTGCCCTGGAATTCTGTTACAGAAGTAACGTCCAGTACCTTTCCTTCTGGACCTTTAATGATCCATTTCCCATCGAGCTTGTCATATTTTGCAACAAGCCCCCCACCTCCCGCCTCGGCGATATGATCGCCGAGCTCAAAAAAGACCTTGGGAATCTCGCTGACACCGATAAAATCTCCAAGATACCCCGCGGAATTGAATGACGGTTGGAATCCATGTGTCAGGATCGTCACGCTGCTGAACGGCGTCATGGCCGGGGCCTGCTCTAGCGTGAACGCGCGCGACGCGGCGGCAATGACATTGCCCCCTCCATCGTAGATCTTGACGCCAATGTAATAGGTCTGCCCCAGCGTCAATGCGCGGAGTTCGCCCTGTTCCAATTCAAGATCGTACTCGAAGACATCGCCCTCCTGCGTGAAGCGATGTGTCGCTTCGACCCCGTTGAGGATGCGATGGCGGGCAAGATCCTTCTCGGGGAATTCCGGCGTGCCTTCCAAATCGGTCGGGAAGAGCCCCTGTCCAGGCCGGAACGTACTCAGATAGAGCCGGCTGGTCGCCCGATTTCGGATCGCCTCATCCGCCCAATCAACCGCCCAGCGAAAGACCGGGGTCGTGTCCCCCTGTTCTGCATCCGGGAGAATGGCGGTGCTTACGGCATCGTCCTCTCGTCCAAAGCCGATCGTGACTGGAAGCTTGTCTGCAATCGCCAGCCCCTGCGGGAACCGGCCCGTACCGATCGGCGCCAGCTGGATCGCGGGATTGATCGGATGATAGATATGGTCCCCCGGCACATCAGGCCCGGCGAGCGGCGTGGTTTCGAGCGTCGTGAACACCCCGTCCCGCCGAATAATCGCCCCACCTTGATTCTCCGGGGCAGTCAAGGTGTTATAGAGCAATTGCACGTCGAACACCCGGACGGCATTGTCTCCGCTGAAGGCGGCATAGAGCGTCTTGCCATCGGCAGACAGGGTCAGCCCGTCGGGTATCCCCATGAATTGTCCGGAGGTGGCGGCTACCAGCTTCGGGGTACCGAAGGGATCTTCGATGACGCCGATATTGCCGCCCACGCTCGTTCGGAGGATATAGCCGGACGCCAACCGTTCATCCAACGTCAACCGTTCGGTCAGATACGGATCGCGGGACGAGTCATCCATGAGGATGCGGTTCCAGCCCGTGACGAATGCATAGTCCTTTTCCTGCGTAGCGATTCGCCCATCCGGCAGGGTCCTATCGGGAAGCGTACCGGCCGGTAAGATGGCAATGGCTGACGCATCGTTGACATCAAACGTGTCAAGCCGCGAGCCAAGCGTCATCGCGGCATAAGTCACGCTCAAGCTGGTATGGCCATCATTGGTGGCACGGATAAGCCCGAATCCATTCGCATCGGAGCGGCGATTAGTAAAGGTGACGAGACGTGAATCTATCGGTGAGGCTTTGACGAAATAAGGCTCTTGCGACACCGTCTGTTGAGCGACGACCGTCCAGCGCTTGATGTTCCCGTCCTTGAGATCGGTGTCGATCACGAGGATCTTGCCGTCTGGATAGTTCTCCTTGCTGAAGGCCGCTGCACCTCCCTTTACAGGGGCGGCTACGTAGAGATGCCGTCCGTCCGCCGTGAGGTCCATGCCTCGTAACCCCTCCGGGGCAGACGGCACGGAGATCTGTTTGACCACGGTGTGATACGTCGGGCTTGTCGGCAGAATATCGATGACGTAGATGAGTCCCACGTTCTGATCAGACACATAGAGATAGCGGCCATCCTTGTCAGCCACGGCCCAATAGGGACGAGAACCTGGCAGGTCAATACGCGTCTGCTCCTTCATCGGATCTGGATTGAAATCCGCCGCTTGCAATGTGTAGGTATCGATCACGGCCACGCCCTGCCCGCTGAGAAGCGTCACATAAGCGCGCGTGAGATCGGGGGTGACGGCCACGGACCGCGGACCGGCACCGAGCTGATCACCCACCGGAATGCGGGAAATGATCTCATTCGTCCTGGTATCGATTGCGGTGACATTCCCCTCCACCGTACTGGCGGCAAAGAGGATGTGGAGATTGATATCGAGTCTGGTCGGCGTACTGGTGCGGTCTGCAATCACCCACGTCTTGGGCGTAGTCCCAGTCAACACCGGGGTCTTGCGGGTGACAGAGAGATCGCTGACCCCCAGCATCACGTCCTTCGGCACCGTCACATGAATGGCATTGTCGTTGCTGGTGAGCGGATCAGGTGTGGCCGTGACACGGAAAGTTCGGGGGATCTCCTCCCCCGCCACGATCATCCGCCCGAGTTCGTCCTGGCTGGATCGCTGACCTGGCCGCATCGGCACATCGAAATTAACGACGAGGTCGATGATCGCCGTGCCGTCATTGGGTGCGGACGGATCGTTCACATCGTAGGTGAACCGGCTGCCGGTGAGAGTCAGAACGACTTTCCCATCGATCACAGACACCTGCGCGCTGTCGATCGTGGGCGGGGCCGCCGGACCGTCAGTCGGATCGGTCACCTGATTGATAACGGTGGTCGTGAACATGGTGTTCACCCCAGCCTGTACCTGCACCGTCTCGGCCGTCATCTGCGCCACGCCAGTCGGCGAGAACTCAAAGAATTCGAGCCGGATCGGTCCGGTCGGCAACCAGAGATCAAATGGTGAATGAATTTCCTGTGCGATGGGAGCCCCGTCTGTACGTGCCACCACCGTGAAGCTGCTGCCTTGATCCGGGAAGAACGTATTCAGCTTACCGTTTAC
>JAOUPN010000438.1 GCA_029879905.1 Nitrospira sp.
TGGTCAGACTCGTCGGTCCTGATTATGCCAACATTCTCGATGGAGCCCAGCAACTGCTGGACCATCCTCATATTTATCAATCAATGGCCCAGGGGACCTCTCCATACGGCGACGGCCTGTCCTCAGATCGGATAGTCTCCGTCCTGCGAACACACTTCGGTTCATCTTTACCGCAGTAATCCGCCTCATTCTCATACTCACATGCCTTTTGCCGCACAAAAGACTACTGAGGCAGAGTAGACTCGGCGAGGTGTCACCGAAGACTCAAGAGGGACCACAGCGGAGAAGCCTCTGAACTCCACCTATCTTCTCAGAAAACCATATCGACCCATTCTCCGTAATCGTCCGCTACACATCAAGGACCACACACTGGACCTCCGAGATTGAGAAATCGCTGTATCGCTTGTCGCCGTAACAAGACGAGTGCACAATTTCCGTACCGTACGATACTGAAGATGGATTTAAGACATTTTCAGTCGGCGATGCGAAACAAGAATGCCATTGCTCATAGGATATCGGTGTGAATTTTCTTCCATCATGGATGTTTACCAGAGCCTGGCATGTGTTGACCCATGAAGGGTTGTCGGCTCTGGTACGGAGGCTGACGGGACTTTTTGTACGAATATTGCGTGAAGGGGTTCCTGCTATTCCAACCAAGGCCTCCTCTCTGGATCAGCAATATCATCAATGGCTTTGCAAGAAAGAACAATCTTCAGTGAGCGGGGAAAGACAGCTCCCATTAGATACTGAAGCTGACATGATGGTCAGTATCCTTGTCTTTCTGACGGAGTGGCAACCTCGGCATCTCACAGACAGTCTGATGTCAATCCTGCGGCAAACCTCTCCGCACTGGGAACTGATCGTGGCATGTCATCCAGATCGCACCAGAGATGTCCGTACGACCTTGGATTGTTCTGAGACAAGAACGCTCAGGAAAGAACGCCTGCGTGTGGTCGCACGTGACGGAATATTCGAGAAACAGTTGGCCGATGGAATATCCGACGCATCAGGAGAGATGATCTGGATACTTCAGCCCGGAGATCAACTTGATGCCGATGCTGTGCGCACCGTACGCCTCGCGTACCATACACATCCAGAAACCGATGTCTTCTACTGCGACGATGATCGCATTCGTTCAAATGGAACACGGACCGCTCCGTTCTTTAAGCCCTCGTGGAGCCCAGAACTTCTGCTGTCGATGAACTATATCTCCTATGCCATGACGTTTCGGCGGACACTGGCGACAGACATACTTGCTCGAAAACCATACGGGCTCTGTCACACACACTATGACTGGACTCTCAGTTTGACCGAACAGACAGATAAGATCACCCGTATCCCGAAGGTGTTGTACCATGCCGTAGAAACGAGCCCCTCAGTACATGAGGCACCTTCTACCACCTCTCGACAAGCCGACGTTGGTACAGGCGCGGTTGAACGCGCATTATCGAGAAGAGGCGTTCCGGGCAGGATTGAGCGGCTCTCTTCTGGAACGTGGTGTGTGAGATATCCGCTCAGTCGCCTTCCCCTTGTGTCGATTCTGATCCCGACGAAAGATCGCGTCCAGTTGTTGAGGCGATGTCTCGATAGCCTTTCTACACAGACATCCTATGTGCGCGTCGAAATACTGGTATTGGACAACGGCAGTGAATCGGATGAATGTGTCAGCTATCTCAAAGACATCGCAGCACGCCATATGGTTATCTCCTGTCCCGGCCCCTTCAACTTTTCAGCCATGAATAATCGTGGTGCGGCGAGTGCACAAGGGGACTTTCTCCTATTCCTCAATGATGATACGGAGGTAATCACCCCTGAGTGGCTGACTATTATGGTTGAGCAAGCCATGCAACCCCGGATAGGAGCAGTGGGAGCAAAGCTGCTGTTTCCGGACAGAACCATTCAACATGGCGGGATCGTACTCGGCGTAGGGGGTATCGCCGGCCATGCGTTTCGGCATTGTCCTGATACCGAACGAGGCTATCACGACTTACCGCATCTTCGACGAAACTGCAGTGCCGTGTCGGCGGCATGTATGATGGTTTCAAGACAGGTCTTTCAGTCGGTCGGAGGATTCGATGAGCAGCTTCCCGTTGAATTCAATGATGTCGATCTCTGTTTACGGATCCGCCGTGAAGGATATCGCATTGTCTATACACCGGAAGCCGTTCTATACCATTACGAAAATGCGACGCGAAAGGGAATGCGAGCTCCGGATGATGGCCGTCGTTTTTGTGCACGTTGGGCTGAACTGCTGAAACAAGGGGATCCGTACTATCACCCACATTTGACCCTGCGACGGGAAGACTGGAGTTTGAATGTGTAGCGAGCGCATGGACGTCGTGTATTTTGCAAAGGCTTCTGAGGTCGGCCCCAGCAGTCGATATCGTATCTTTCAATACCTCCCCAGCTTTACGACGTCAGGAATTCGAGTGACGGTAAAACCACTGTTTTCTTCGAGGTACTTTCGTCTACTCGGTTGGCGTCCGACATGGGTGAGGACGGTCGCCAAAGTGTGGTATACGGCCTGGCGTTTTCTCGTGAGGGGAGTGGCGGTCCTTTCGAGCCTGCAGGCCGATCTCATCGTACTTGAAGGACCGTTGTTCCCATATACAGGGCTTGCCGTCGAACGCTGGCTCTCAAAACGTATTCCACTCGTTGTGGAACTGGATGATGCCATCCACTTGACTCCAGGCATGGGAGAGACCATCCCTCGACTCCTGCAGTTATCTGTCGGAGCGATCGTGGGAAATCAGGTCTTAGCCGACTATGCCCGCTCATTCACGTCACAGGTTCATGTGATTCCCACCGTCGTGGATACCCATCGTTTTGCCCCTACCTCTCCACGGTCGCCCATAGGCACTCATCCCCTCACGATCGGGTGGATGGGGTTGGACTATAATATCGCCTATGTGAAATCGCTGGCGCAGGTCCTTCAGAAACTGCAAGAGGATCGATCTGTGCGCATCAAGATCATCTGTGGCACACCCCCTCGATTCGATGGCCTCAACGTCGATTTTCATGCATGGGACTACGTCAGAGAGGTCGAGGACT
>JAOUPN010000439.1 GCA_029879905.1 Nitrospira sp.
TAGCCGCAAGGACCGCCAGCGGAACCGCCAACAGCAAGGCATAGATGGTTCCTTTCACGGTACCGAAGATCAGTGGAGTCAGGCTGAACTTGGGTTCAAAGTCGTCGGAGCCGCTCGACGACTGCCAAACAAGATCCGGCTGATCGTAGCTTTCATACCACACCGGGAGGAATAGCGTGCGCCATGTGATTTCAGGATGGGGGTTTCTCACATCATAATGGATCAATCGACCCGAATCGGTCAGACCGATGAGCCCGTCCGCCTTCGGAGTAAAATAGACGCTCCGGCTCGTCCCTTGGCCTGAATCGAGATACAGTAAGGTCTGCTCCGACGTGGAGTGGTGGAGCCGCATTTCACCCGCGGCATCGACGGTGACAAACCCTTTATCACGCTGAGATATCGTAATGTCGGTGACCTCGTTCGCATGGGGAGAAAAGCGGTGCACCTCCTTCATCTCGGTAACATTGCTGTTCGGATGCTCCCTGACAGGCATCCACACGGTCACCTTTCCGGCAGCGCCCCCCACGACAAACGCTTGGTCTCCCATTAAATACGTTAGGGCAGTAATCGCCTCACCGGTATCCGAACCTTGACTGTTTCCCACCAACACGGGCTGATCAGGTTCCCGGATATCGAAATGGTAGAGTCTCCCCTCACCCGTTCCCACTACAAGCGCCTCGGCATGGCTGCCTAACGAGAGCGCCGTAATCCGACCTGAGACCTGAGCCGTCAGGTCAACCTGTGTAATCGACGCATCCCCGACTCCATCGGGTCCTACAGTCTGTTCGCTCGTCGTCAACCAGAGATGTCCGTCTTGCAGGAGGGCAGCGATCCGTACGGTGGACTCTTCACGCTGATAGGCCATGTTCAGGATCGCTTGCGGTGTCGGTGAGGCGCTGATCGGTTCGCCGACGGTGACGAGCGGAGAGATCGAACGTTCGCCGTCGTTGAACTCCTGATCGAATTCGATTGCCACGGGAAGCACGTGCCCGTCCTCGGTACCCAATGCGAGGTAGTGGCCCTTGCCCAATGCACGCGTTGCCGCCGTGATGGCTTGGTTGTGAAACAGAGGCTGTGGGGAAAGCTCAGGCTGCCGGCTATCGTCCCCGCGTAACCTGACAAACTCCAACATATCGCCACGCAGCACATAGGCCAGCTCCCGATGTTCATCGACTCCCACGATGGCGACCGACGAGGCGGGATCCTGCGACGGGGTGAGCGTGATAGGCGCGTTCAGCGTGGCCTCAGGCTGTTGGAAGAGCGGGATCACCTCCTTGACCAAAAACACACACATCCCGAGAATACAGGCAATGATCCCGATCCCGCCGGCTGTAATAACAGACCGGGTAGACCAATCGGTGAGGGTTCTGATTCGACGGCGATCGAAGACACCGTCGAAGGACACGGGGCCGGACTGGAGAGGCCCGCTCCGAAGTGAAGACGGCCTGTTCATTACACAGTCGCGGCTCCGGCATGTGCGATATGCCTACCGCAGGCTCCCTCTCTTGTGTCACGCAGGACAAGCGCGAGCATCCATGTGCAATGGCCGACTCTTCCCTGTAGGGATACCGATCTACTCAAGTTTCGAGAGTTCCTTTTGAATCATAGCCTGTGACAGCGGGAAGAATCCGTCCTTCACCACAATCGTTTGACCTTCTTTGCTGTAAATGAACTTGATAAACTCCTTGACCAGCGGATCCAGCGGCTTGTTCGGCGCCTTGTTGACATACAGCAGCAGATGCCGCCAGAGAGGATATGATCCGTTGAGGGTGTTCTCTTGGGTCGGAGTCTTTGGGGTCTTCCCTTCTTTTGCGGCCAGAGGAACCGGCCGCGTCCCGGATGTCATATAGCCGATACCGCTGTAGCCGATCCCCGCCAGATCTTCCGTCACACCTTGCACAACGGATGCGGACCCTGGTTGTTCTTTGACCTCGTCCTTATAATCACCTTTTTTCAGTGCATGTTCTTTGAAAAATCCGTACGTCCCAGAAGCTGAATTGCGCCCATAGAGACTGATCGGCGTGTTGGCCATGTCGCCGGTGACACCCACTTGTCCCCATCGGTCGATATTCTCACGGCCGCCGGCCCGCCGGGTCTTGGAAAAGATCGCGTCCAGTTGGGCCAGGGTCAAACCTTGAATCGGATTATCCTTGTTTACATACACCGCCAGCGCATCGATCGCGACAGGGATCGCGGTCGGTTTATACTTGTATTTCCGTTCAAAGGAATCTATTTCCGTCGCTTTCATAGGGCGTGACATCGGTCCGACCTGCGCGGTTCCCTCGATCAATGCAGGCGGCGCGGTACTCGATCCCTTGCCCTCAATTTGAATCTTTACGCCGGGGTACTGCTTACGAAACCCCTCCGCCCACAGCGTCATGAGGTTATTCAACGTATCGGAACCGATACTGTTTAAGTTACCGGAAACCCCTTGGGTCTTGCCGTAGGCCTTCAGTTTTGAATCAACCTGGATGGCTCCTTCGGCAAACACATCCGCCACAACAAGAGGACCAGCCAGAAACAACACCAAGGAGCATGCCGCCCCCATCCATTGAAAAGTCTTATTCCTGCCATGTGCCATGGACTGTCCTTTCCATTCAGTACGCCTGCCTCTACCACCTATCATGATGTCCCTCTCGCTAGGTTACGGCTATGTTACAACCATGTTAATTCGCCCCCCCAGCGTATCGTGAACCCTATTTCTCAGGCTCTTCACCGGCTCATACACTAAAAGGACACATCCCACTGGACCCGAACCCGATCATTCGGAGTAAAGCCCCCCTCCTGGGTCAGATGTGAGTAATCAACCGTGAGCTTGTTGCGATGACCGGCAAAGAACCAGTTGGCGGCCACCGTATGCTCTCTTACGATATGATTTCCCAACACGCCGGCCGGATCGACGAAGGCATAGCGATAGGCAAATTCCAACGGACGGGGAATGATATCAAGCACGGCATGGGGGAAATACCCGACTTGCGCATAGGCCCCATAACTGGTCCCGCTTGACGACCTAGAACGATCGATCACTTTTTTGACATGAAA
>JAOUPN010000440.1 GCA_029879905.1 Nitrospira sp.
CGGTGCGTTTATCGACATTGGAGTGCACCAGGACGGACTTGTGCATGTGTCCGCCTTGGCGAATAGATTTATCAAAGACCCTCACGAAGTGGTGAAGCCCGGACAGGTCGTCAAAGTAAAGGTGCTCGATGTCGATCTCAAACGGCAACGGATCGGACTGACCATGCGGTTGGATGAGAATGTGACACCCGTGAGCAAGCCGGCGCCTGCGACCAATATGCGCCAGGCCAATACGTTTCGGCAAACCGTCCCTTCCCGCCAGTCGACTCGTGCCCCGCAACCGGTCAGTGCAATGGCCCTTGCGCTGGCAAAAGCGAGGGAAGAGAAGAAATGATGGCCTGGTTTTCCCGGCAGCCTCTTGCACCAACCTCCAGGCATGCATTAGTGTCAGTGGCATGAGTGAGCCGATTCCTGAACAGGCGGAGTCTGACGGCAATCAAGACAAGACGATCATCTATTGGGAACGGGAATATTCCACGGCCTTTCCTCCCGAGCGTCTGAAGCTGGACTTTCATCCCCATCGTCCGATGTTGAACAACATGACGCTGGATGAACAGCGTGCCTTGGCCGCCGGCGGATATAAGGTGTTGCCGGATGATTGCGGTCCGGTGCGTACGGTCGGGAGCTATGGGTGGTTGATCCGCTGCCCTGCCGACATCAAACTGAAACGTACGGCGGATGGTGTGCGTTGGCAGTCACCGCCGATCCTGCCGGAAGAACGGCTCCTGGGCTACAAGACCTTTTCTGGCATGTACGTCGACTTGATTCTCAACAGCGGCTATCCAAAACTGTGCTGCGGGATTCGCATGTATTATCCGAAGCACGTCGGATTAATGATGAAGGACCTACCGAACCCCTTTTATCACATGCCGGAACGAACCTTTTCGATCTGGGAAGGGATTAAGACACAAGAGTACAAGCGAACGCCGAATCAATATGCCTGGTTGCCGGACTACGAGGCCTTCACCGCAAATTTTCTCCTCCAACTGCATAAGCCCACGACACTCAAGCGCGGCGATCCCATTGGTCTGGTCTTGCCGGTTCTGTTGCCGAAACAGTTCGCCCTGGAAGAAATCCGCCACCCGCAGTAACAGTCGCTCAGCATGCGTCCCCGTTTCCGTAGAAAGCCACAATTACATGACTTTCCAATCGGAACGGCTTCGACAAGTGGGGGAAGTTGTGGGCTCCCCCTTTTACCGTTCACCGTTTGGCTGGAGGAACTCTTCAATATCACGTTAGTAGCGATAGCAATCCTTGGTGGGATGATCAGTCGGGGAGGTCCGCGCGCAGTTCGGACCCATGGGCCGTGGGATTCTGACGTAGCCTTCTACCGTATGACCTTTTTCTAAGATCGGATAATGGGCTTCGTGGCACATTCCTGAGCAGCCAGGGATTGTCGGGGGGGGATTACTCAAGGGCATGGACTTTCCTCCGACCGGGGTAAACCGTGGTGCGGGGGTGGTCCTTTCGGCTGTCGCTGACTGTGTCTCTTGGACAGATTGATCGACCAGCGTGGTAAATGTCGATCGTGTCTGTGCGGGTCTCAAGACCGTGGCCCATGTGGCATCATCAGGGGCGACTAAAAAGGCATTGCTCCCGCGATGGCATTCGGTACAAGGCACGGTTCCCGCTGCGAATCCTTGCTCAGGATCAAGGAGAGACGACATGGTGACTTCTGAAATCTCAGGACTCCATGTAGAGCTCGGTGACCGGGGATCGTTTCCCCAAAAACAGGCTTGTCCCGATGCGGCGCCCTGACAGATGATTTGAAATGAGCCGCTGCTTCTCCCAAGTGCGATGCAGGCCCCTCGAAGAGTCGGTGAGGCGTATGACCAGACGCTGGCAAAGGTCGTCTGATCGGGCTGAATCTTCTCCATATTATTGGGAGTCAGTAAAATTGTTCCAAGATGGCCATGCTGTTTCCAGTCCGTCGAGGGCACCTTCCAGTCCGGTGGAATCGGAACCCCGTTCGCCCGGCATGTACGCATATAGGCCGTATCTCCATCGACCATGATCGTCTCATGTGTTCGATCTTGAACCGACAATGGCGTCTGCTGCTTGTCTTCCGATGACTCGATCATCGTGCAGGCCCCAAGAAGGACGCCGGCGACAATCACGAGAGACGTCACGAATATGTTTTTTGCGAACCGACAATCCCAGCCCTGCATAGTACCTCCATGGATCTCTTGATCGAGGGTAGAGGATCTGGTTATACCGAGCAGGAGAGGATGTCAAGATCGACAAATGATATCCATGTGGTGTCGGCCTTGCCCACCTTCTATCGGAAAGAAGAAAGATGAGCGGGTAGATTCATCCTGTATCAACAGGGTATGGTGATGTCTGTACATGCATGCCGGTGGTTTTCCCGTCGGAGCAATCAGGAACACGGAACGACTACGGACTGACGTCCGACGATCATGGACTATCGACCTTCACTCTTGAACCTGAAGCTCTTCCTACAACGCTATCAGATCAGCCTGTTTTTCAGCCTGGTCGCTGTGTTGAGTTCATACTTACTGCTTCCTCTTGGAGCGTCGTACCTCCTTTCACGAGGACTCACGGGACAGGGGTATGAACGTGTCATCGTCCAGCTCGGATATCCGGGTTTGTGGGGGATCGATATTCCTGTAATCTCGTTACAACAAGATCTCGGCGGAGAAACGCTGTCGGTCTCGATTACCAATGCCGAGATCCGCTACCGTGTGCCGGAACTCCTCCGCGGGCATGTTGATCGGATTTTTCTGCCGGATGTGTCCATCCAACTGCTCAGTGCTCCGATACCAGAAGATGATGCGGAACATGCCGATGAGGAAGAACGGAGTAGGCCTCGCTGGAGCTTGACCACCACCGGTGATCTCCTGCAACAAATGCCGATTCTTCCCTTTGAAGAATTGATACTGGATCGGGTGACGATATTTCGTGAAGAGGCGACGGGTCCTCTCCGAAAAGTCACGGTGTCCGGCACCATGACCTATCGAGAGGGAGAACTCGGAGGGCATCTCTCATTTCAAGGTCAAGATACCGCATCATACGGCCTG
>JAOUPN010000441.1 GCA_029879905.1 Nitrospira sp.
TTCGGATCGGTCATGGCAACGACGACTCGGGCGACGCCGGAGCGAATGATGTCCGGCACACAGGGAGGCGTGCGCTTTTTGAGATGGCAACAGGGTTCGAGCGTGACATAGAGTGTGGCGCCCTGAGCATCGGCACCGGCGCGTTTGAGCGCCAAAACTTCTGCATGGGGAAGACCGGGGCGGAGATGAAAACCTTGTCCTACGATTCGGCCCTGCTTGACGACGACGGCGCCCACCATGGGATTCGGACTGGCCGTCCCTCGGCCTTTCGCAGCCAGGCGAAGGGCCGAGGTCATGAAATGAAGATCTTGAGTCCGGCTGGTCACCGCTTCTTTCGCGACACCGCTTTCACCTTAGCAGGAGTACGTCGCGATGGTGCCACACCCTTCTTCTTGGCTACGGCGGCGGTCTTCTTGGATGCAGCCTTCTTGGGTACGGCCACAGGCTTCTTCGTACGAACGGCCCCGCTTTTCTTGGGAGCAGCCGCGGCCTTCTTGGCATCGGCTTCCGCCAACGCCGCATGGGCGGCGGCCAGTCTTGCGATCGCGACACGATAGGGTGAACAGCTGACGTAGTCTAATTCGTTTTGATGGCAGAATTCCACGGAACTGGGATCACCTCCGTGTTCGCCGCAGATGCCGAGTTTGATACCGGGCCTGGTGGCGCGACCGCCGGCGATCGCCTGCTTCATCAACGCGCCGACCCCTTCACGGTCCAGCACGGCAAAGGGATCCGAATCCATGATGTTGTTCGTACGATAGAAATCGATGAACTTCGCCGCATCGTCTCGCGAAAATCCGAACGTGGTCTGCGTGAGATCGTTGGTGCCGAACGAGAAAAATTCGGCTTCTTTAGCGATACGGTCCGCCGTCACCGCAGCCCGCGGCAACTCGATCATTGTCCCGACAAGATACGATAATTTGACGTTGTACCGCTTCATGGTTTCCTGCGCGACCTCACGGACGAGATCTTTCTGCGACTTCATTTCTGCAACCATGCCGACCAGAGGAATCATGATTTCCGGAACGATCTTCTTGCCTTCTTTCGCAAGTTCGCAGGCCGCTTCCATGATCGCCTTCGCCTGCATCCGCGTAATTTCCGGCATCGTGATCCCTAACCGGCATCCACGCAACCCGAGCATCGGATTGAATTCGTGCAATTCCTCAACGCGATCCAGTAACCGCCGCTTTTCATCGAGCGCCGGGCCGTCCTTTCCCGTCAGCTCCAACTGCGCAATCTCGACCATCAAATCTTCCCGCTTGGGAAGAAACTCATGCAGCGGAGGGTCGAGTAAACGAATGGTCACCGGATACCCTTGCATCTCACGATACAGTCCGATGAAATCTTGCCGCTGCAACGGCAACAGTTGGTCCAAATATTTCTCGCGCTCTTCTTTTGTCCGGGCCAAAATCATCTTCTGCATAATGGGAATCCGGCCGTCGGCGAAAAACATATGCTCGGTTCTACAGAGACCGATCCCTTCGGCGCCGAAGCCTCGGGCAATCTTGGCCTGTTCCGGCACATCGGCATTGGCACGGACACGGAGTCGTCGGAAACTATCAGCCCATGCCAGCATGGTGGCAAACCGCTGGTATTTATCGGAACCCTTGGGATCAAGCTTCCCCTGAATCACCTGGATGATTTCCGACTCGACCACCGGGATATCCCCTTCATACACATTTCCCGTAGACCCGTTGACCGAAAGATAGTCCCCCTCATGAAACGTTTTAGCCCCGATGCGGACACTGTGCGCATCCAATACATCCACGGCATCACACCCCGCGACACACACCTTGCCCATTTGCCTGGCCACCACCGCCGCATGGGACGTCATGCCGCCGCGTGCCGTCAAAAATCCGGCTGCGGCGTTCATGCCATGGATGTCGTCAGGACTGGTTTCTTGGCGAACCAGGATCACGCGATCGCCGGCTTTCTTCATCTCCACGGCGCGATCCGGTGTCAGCGCGATCTTCCCCGCCGCCGCGCCCGGTCCGGCCGGCAATCCCTTTCCGAGGGGATTGGCCTTGGCCTCTTCATTCGCATCAAAGATCGGATAGAGGTACTGCGCCAACTGATCCGGACCGATACGCTGGACGGCTTCCTGCTTGGAGATCAACCGTTCCTTCACCATGTCGACGGCAATCCTTACGGCCGCAATGCCGGTCCGCTTGCCGACACGGGTCTGCAACATATAGAGCTTGCCTTCCTGAATGGTGAACTCAAGGTCAAGCATGTCGCGGTAATGTTTTTCAAGTTTCTTATAGGTCTGTTTCAGTTCCTTGTAGGCCTCCGGCACGTTCTTCTCGAGGGCCGTGACGGGTAGCGGCGTTCTGATACCCGCGACGACATCCTCGCCCTGGGCATTCATCAAACATTCGCCGAAGAACGCATGGTCACCGGAACTCGGACTTCTGGTAAACGCGACTCCGGTCCCGCTTGTCTCGCCCATATTGCCGAACACCATGGCCACCACGTTGACCGCGGTCCCCCATGAATCGGGAATGTCATAGAGCTTGCGATAGGTCACTGCGCGTGCGCCGAACCAGGAGGAAAAGACCGCACTGATCGCCAATTGCAATTGATCGAACGGGTCGTCAGGAAAGTCTTTCTTGGTCTGTTCTTTGACAAGGGCCTTGAAACTGGCCACCAACTCGCGGAGGTGCCTGGCATCGAGGTGCGTTTCATGTGCAACGCCCACTTCCGTTTTTTTATGTTTGAGGATCGCTTCGAAGTGTTCGCGCGGCACCCCCATGACGATACTGCCGAACATGGATACGAATCGGCGATAACTATCCTGTGCGAACCGATCGTTCCGTGTTTTTGCCGCCAGCCCCTCCACGGTTTTCGTGGTGAGACCGACGTTCAGGACGGTGTCCATCATTCCCGGCATCGATGCGCGGGCGCCTGACCGCACGGACACCAGCAGCGGATCCTGTGGATCGCCGAAGCCCAATCCCATCGACCGTTCGACGCGCTTCAGTGCCTGAAGAGATGCTTCCCACATGCCCGACGGATATTTCTTGCCGATTTTGTA
>JAOUPN010000009.1 GCA_029879905.1 Nitrospira sp.
GCCGCCATCCACGAATACCTGGATCATCACAACCAGCATCCCCGGATCTTCACTTGGACCGCATCTGCAGAACGCATTTTGGCCAAGGTCGCCAAATGTCAAGAAGCGTTGGACGCACTACACTAGGTACTTGAGGCAATCGAATCTTTGGGTATGGGCGGCCAAGTCATTTGAACAAGGGGAGATCAAAAGTACCTACGCGATCGAGGATGCCATCAAGTTGGCCAGAGAAGCGGACTCCGGTGATTTATTCGTGCGTTCGAACGAGAATGAGGCAGAAGACGTGCCGATGCGTCGAGGCGCGGTCGCCGCTACCGCAGCCATCGTGCTCAACTTCCGAGAAGGGTGCACTCAAAAAGATCTTGAGTGGGCTCGTGACGTCTTAGCGCGCGCGATCCGTCTGCCAGAAAAGCCTGATCTGATGTGGTCGCCCAGTTCCGTTATCCCGTGGCACCAGGCGATCTACGTGGCGCGTGGCCTTGCAGCAGATCTGCACGAAGGTGCAGCGGCGCACGGCGCAGCTCATGAGCTCCTCGGATTAATTGTGCACCCGCTTGAACCCGTTTCGCTAGCCGCGCTCGCAGAAGCCTGCACGCTTTGGCCTAAAGACGCCAAGCTGACTTGGGCTGCCTTAATCTTGGCATTTTCGCTCTGCCATGTCCCGCCACGGACGCGTGGTCAGTACCGCAAAGCTCAATGAATCGCTCTACTCCGCAAGTGAAGCGCAAGCGGCGGTCGACGCGGCGCTTGCGTTCTATGAGAACGGAAGCGGGTGGGCCTCCCTTCCATTACCGCCTCCTGCTTGGGTGAAGGTTGATCGTGGCAAGAAGCTGCGTAAGTGGCGACGCTATGAGAAGCACGATGTCGACGATGCAGACGATGCCGCTGAACTATGGGGTGAACCGGAGATTTCCTGGCACTCAAGACAAGCTGCGGAAATCCTACAACGTATCCCTTTCGACGAGATCCTGAATAGTAGCGCGAGAGGTGCACTCCTCGATTTCCTGGCAGGTGTTTTCGAGTGGACCAACCAAAAGAGTGCGCCACCTTGGGTGAAGCCCGGGCGTCGAGATCGTTCGGCGACCGATATCTTTGAATGGACCCACGCCCTCGGGTCGAGGCTCGGCCATGTGGCCGGTCTTCTCCCGCTTAGCGATGTCCAGGCCCGCTTCCTCGACCCGATATTGGGGCTTGAGGGCGAAAATTGCTGGGCACTTCTCTCTCCATTCGCGAGTACTTATGTCTGCGCCTATGTGTACGATGCGCCAGTCGTTCCTGCCGACGCGTTCGCGACGCTTGATCTCTGTCTTGGGCGACTTCTCCAGGATTCTGCATTCAAGCACGAAGCCTACCGGTGCGGAGAATTCTTTGGCTCCGATCAGCCCGAGCTTGTTCGCACGTTGATGTTTGTTTCGGTCGAACATGCAGGTTTGTCCGCTCGCTATGTCAATGGCGACTGGTCCGAAATTGGTCGTATCCTTCCACTGGTCGACCGTTTCGTTCGAGCCGGCGGATGGGCTGCTTTCGTAATGGACCAGTTCTTGACGCTCTGTGAGCGAGCAAGGGCGAACTACCCGGCTGAAATCTTCGCGGATCAAGTGCTCACGATTCTCGGCAACGGACCAAGTACCTTAAAGGGTTGGCATGGAACGTTCATTCCCGCGCGCATCGCGGAGCTGGTGCAGCACTTCGCACATCGTGATGCGCCGATGAGGCCGGCTTTGTCTCAGAAGTTTCTGCGGATTCTCGACATGCTGGTTGACATGGGCGACCGGCGAAGCGCCGCGCTTCAACTTGGTGAAGCATTCCGCGAAGTGCGTTTGCCCTCCTGATCATAAGAGCTCGCCTACGACCACTACTCCGACGAGCCTCCAGGATTATGGCCTATCGATCTCGCGTGTACGTCCTTGCCTTTAGGCGAACAATCGTGTGTCATTGTGTCAACATGTTGTGCCCCTGTTCCCAAGTAGAGGGCAGGCTTCGCCATCACTCACAAGTCTCGTGCCTGCCAGTCACCGCAACTCACCGGTGTTCCTAATCGCAGGGTATGTCCGTCATTCTACGTATGGCGGGGAAAAAAGTGGTTGTGTTTTGTGGCGAAGCGGTGGAGAATCTTGTGGAGGCAGGAAGACGAATGTGCCTTCTTCATCGGAGAGAGGACAACATCGTTCCGAAGTGAGGTCCTGAGGTAGGTGTCACGGGCTTCTCGCTTCTTGGCTGTCCCGCCCGTCTCTCTTGATCGTTTCGCCGCTGATGGACGATCTCCCTTGGTGGAGTCGTGAACGAATAATCTCAACCGATACGAAAGACCTCCGACACGGTAAGGAGTCCGGATCATGACCATCACGCCTGCGCAATTCCCGTTTGAGTCCCATGCCACGTCCTATAGTCTTCGCAATGCCTATTGGCTGGCTCAGGCTTCGAATATCGCCTACGAGAAAAAGGATCGGATCCAGCCGGAAGCGGCCAAGCTTGGGCTAGACCGCTTTGCCTTTCTCAGCAAGGACGACACCGAGGGATTTGTCGCGGCGAACGAAA
Source organism: Nitrospira sp. (assembly GCA_029879905.1). Taxonomy (GTDB): domain Bacteria; phylum Nitrospirota; class Nitrospiria; order Nitrospirales; family Nitrospiraceae; genus Nitrospira_D. Next base: position 2,539 of record JAOUPN010000009.1, read on the forward strand.
AAGTCATTGTCGTTGCCTTTCGCGGGACTGAAGCGACCCATCTGAAGGACATTCTGACCGATGTCAGAATGCACAAGGTGCAAGGGCCGTTTGGTGTCATGCACCGGGGTTTCCTTCGCGGTTTTGACTTGGTCAAGGACGACATGCTTGCCGCGATCGGTCGATTCAGAAATGCGGATCATCCGCAATCGCTCTGGTGCACCGGCCATAGTCTTGGCGCGGCGCTCGCCGTTGTTGCGGTGGCGACGCTCTTGGCAAATGGGCAGACGGTTGATGGTCTGTATAACTTCGGTCAGCCGCGTGTCGGCGACCAGGTCTTTGCCGATGAGTTCAACCGCCGTTTCGCCGGACGACATTTCCGGTTCGTCAACAACAACGACACTGTGACGCGCGTGCCGCCTCGTGAGTTCGGCTATCGGCACACGGGGGAGCTCCGTTACATCGATACCACGGGCGGGATCCAGAGCGACATTCATTTCTGGCAACTGTTTTTGGATCGAGTCAAGGGGCGGATAGAGGATTTCCTCAAGCCGGGTACCGACGGAATCAAGGATCATTTAATGTGTCATTATGTGGAGCATATCGAGAAGGCCCTTAGGTCAAAGGCATGAACGATACGGGGCCGATGACGGTATTATAATAGAGGGTTCTTCCCTGTCGAGGTAAAAGGGGCTCGGCAGCATAACGTACAGGGGTGAGTCGGTGCAGGCAATTCGATTGACGAGACCCGTTGATCTGACGTATCGTGATGAGTCATTAGAGCCGGAAGTATGGACGACATTTGTAGGGGCCGACCAGAGGAGCGACGACGACCATGAAAATTTATCGCGCTAATCCCCGTGGATTTTGTGCCGGTGTCGACCGGGCTATCGAAATTGTGGAGTTGTCTCTCAGGAAATACGGCGCTCCCATTTACGTCCGTCATGAAATCGTCCACAGTCGTCATGTCGTGAATTCACTCCGGCAAAAGGGCGCGGTGTTTGTGGAGGAATTAAACGAGGTTCCTGAAGGGTCGGTGGTCATTTTCAGTGCGCATGGGGTGGCGAAGTCCGTATGGGAGGAGGCGCGCCGCCGCCGCTTGCACGTGATCGATGCGACGTGTCCGCTGGTGATCAAGGTCCATAACGAAGTCAACCGTGATTATAACCAAGGATATGATCTGATCCTCATCGGCCATGCGGGCCACCCGGAAGTGATCGGGACGTTGGGACAGATTCCCGATAAGTTTCATTTGGTCTCCTCGGTCGAAGATGTCGAGAAGCTCCAGGTGGAGAATACCGTCAATCTGTCGTATGTGACGCAGACGACATTGAGTGTGGACGAATGTCGGGATATCGTCGGTGCGCTGCATGAGCGGTTTCCCAATATCAAGGGACCGCACCAGGAAGATATCTGTTACGCGACGCAAAACCGACAAAATGCCGTCAAGGAACTGTCCAGGCTTGTGGACGTGATTCTCGTCATCGGATCGCCGAACAGCTCCAATTCCAATCGGCTGCGCGAGCTTGGCGAACGGTGCGGTATTGCGTCGTATCTCATCGACTCGGCCAGCGATATCAATCCGCAATGGCTCAAGGGGGCTAAGGCTGTCGGGATTACGGCCGGCGCTTCCGCCCCGGAAGTTTTGGTCACGGAAGTCGTGGCCTTCTTGCAGAAAGCAGGTTGTTCTTCGGAGGTAGAAGAACTGACCGTGATCGAAGAAGACGTTGAGTTTCTTTTGCCGAAGGAGTTAGTGCAGATCGAGTCTTCGAGGAAGCAGTCTGAGGCCGGCATTGCTACCAGCTGATTAAGCGAAGATTTACCATATCTTGCGGTAATCATTCTGGTTTTCCCCATCCCGTTGTGGTTACCTTTGATTTCTCTTGAATCGTATGTTACAAGCGCGAGGTTTTTCTTCATGGGCCGCGCCCTCGGTAAGCGCGGCCAGTTCATGACGCATGCAATAAGGTGAATTGATGCATCTGAAATCGTTGGACATGCTGGGGTTTAAATCGTTTGCGGAAGGGAAAGTTGAATTTCCGGAAGGGGTGACGGCGATCGTCGGCCCCAACGGAAGCGGAAAGAGCAATGTCGTCGATGCCATCCTCTGGGTGTTAGGCGAACAAAGCACCAAGACGCTGAGAAGTGAAAAGATGGAGGACGTCATCTTCAACGGGACGGAACTTCGAAAGCCGTTGGGGATGGCCGAGGTCTCATTGACCATCGGGGGGTTGGATCGGGCATCGATGAAACTTGAAGGGGGATCAGGGCTTCCCAGCCAGTTGACCGAATTCCAAGAGTTAATGATTACCCGCCGTTTATATCGGAACGGGGACAGTGAGTATCTGATTAACAAGACCGTGTGCCGCCTCAAAGACATCCGCAGCCTGTTGCTTGATACCCGGGCCGGTAGCAAGGGGCATACGGTGATCGCTCAGGGCCAGATCGATCAGATTTTGAACGCGTCGCCGGGTGATCGACGAGAGCTTATCGAAGAAACAGCCGGGATTGTCCGGTATAAGAAGCAAAAAGCCGAGGCCCTTCGGAAGCTCGAAGCCACACAGCAAAATCTTCTTCGCGTCCGCGATATCATTGCCGAAGTCAAAAAACAGCTGAACTCTCTGGAACGGCAGGCCCGTCAGGCTCGAACCTATCAGGCGTTACAGGAAGAGGCGCGAGGGTTGGAAGTGGAGTTGTTGACACGAGAGTTTCGGGCGTTACGAGCCACATTGGCGGCGGTTGAGGCGGAAGTGTTGGAGTGTAATGCCAAAGAGACATCGACGGCGGCGGAACAGGCCAGATTGGTGGCGGAGTTGGAACAGGCCCGGCTTCAGACGATTGAAACGAGCCAAGTCATCGAGCATACCCGCGAACGGTTGTCTGGTGTCGAGCATCAGCAAGGGCAGGCGCTGACGGCGGCCGAAGTGGCGAGGAATCGGGGACAGTTGTTCGAACAGCAGCAGCAGCAAGAAACCGGTGAGTTGGAAGAGTTGGCACGTGCCCAGAGTGAGCTAGCAACATCGCTGGTGACAGTCGAGGCGTCCTTGGCGTCGATCGAACGGGAGTTGGCTGAGCGTGAGTCGGTCTTTGCCGAGTTGGATCGGGAAATGGTCGGCTTGGTCGAGCAGCGAAAGACGGCGGTGACTGAAGAAGAGCGAGGACGTCAGGATATTCTGCAATTGGCCGTGCAGGTAGCGAATACGGAACAGGCGTTGACTCAACTGACCGTGCGTTTGCGTGAAGCGGCCGACCGTGGGGCTCGGCTTGTCACAGATCGGGACGAGACGCAGGCTCAGCGAACGGCATCAGGTGCTCGTCAAGAGGCGTTGCGGCTGGAATATGGAGAAGTGGGCAGGTTGGTCGCGAGTTTGCGGTCCCAGCAAGAAACCGTGCAGGGAGAGTCTGTCCGTGTCGCTGATGAACAGCGTGCACTGGATCAGGCCATTCTTCGGCGGTCTGAAGAATTGGCGGCCGTTGATTCTCGTCTGCAGGCCTTGCAGGGGCTGGTGCGAGAGGAAATGGGGTACGGCAGGGATGGCAGTGATGAAGGGACGGCGCTGAAGTCCTGTGGAGGGGTGCGGGATGCTCTCGCCGAGTGGCTCGTCATTCCACCGGGTTTGGATCGGGCCGTGGAAGCGTTTTTGGGCGAGCGTGTGCACGGCTGGTTGGTCGATGGGCCGGAGGTCGCGCAACGGGCGATAGGCTTTCTTCAGGAAAAATCTCTTGGGCGAGGCACCTTTATTCCTCAGCACGTTCGATGGGAATCTGCCGGATCGGCGGAGCATGCCCGGTGGGGAGCGATTTTCGACATGCCGGGAGTGTTGGGTCGTGCGGTTGATATGATTCAGACCGATGCCGAACGGGTTGCGGCCAGAGATAGTCTGTTTGATCGAGTCGTCTTTGTTGAGTCCCTGGACGATGCGGTTCGTCTTTGGGAGCAGCAGACATGGTCCGGACAGCAAGGGCCGATTTTTGTGACGCGCGCCGGTGAGATCATGGAGGCGTCCGGAGTGATCAGCGGTGGTCAGGCTGGTGATGGGCAGGGGTTGTTGGAGCGGAGACGGGAAGTGATCGAGCTGGAGGAGTCCCGCACGAATTTGACTGTCGCGCTTGAGCAGGAAAAACAGCGCCGGGTTGAACTGCAGGCGGCGGGTGAGGAATTGGTCGCGCAGGCCAGGCAGGTGTCCGACAGTCTGCGTCAGACGGAAATGCAGGATTTATCGTTAAGGAAAGACGAAGAAACCTTGCGGCAAGGGCTGGCCGACCTTGATCTGAAACTGGCCGGCATCGAAGCGGATATTCTCAAGGGCGAGGCCGACCGTGCGCGCTATGAGCAGGAGATCCGTACAGCCGAGATGCAGCTCCGTCAATTGATGGAGGAAAAAGCAGGCCGCGAGACCCAGCTTGCCCAGGTTCGTGAACGGCTTGCCGAAATCGAGCAGGCAGAACGGGCGTTTCAAGCACGAGTGACCGAAGCCAAATTGTTGTCCGAAGGGCTCAGGTCTAAGCGGGAGCACGAACATACGAATCGGGCTCGCGTGATTCAGCAGCAGACCGAAGCCGATCAACGTCGCCATTCGCTGGTTGCACATCTTGAAGGATTGACGCAGGCGATTCATGAGAGCCGAGAAGAGCAAGTTCGGCAGGAAGGGGCATGCCAGGAGTTAGGCGAAACCGCGGCCCGGTTCAAGACGGAGCTCGTCACAGCGCAAGAGCAGCAGGCGCAGGAATTGGCGGTGAGTCAGGCCATCGAGGCACGAGTGGATGAGTTGCGGCGAGCGATGTCGGCGGTGCGTGATACCCGGATGGCGGTCGAAGTGCGACGGGCGGAGTTGCGTACGCAGTTGGGGACCGTAGAGGGGACCTTGTCTGGTACCTATCAATTGGAGCCCGCCATGCTCAGGGAACGGTCCTTGCCGGTTGAAGGAGCAGCAGCGGAGGGCGGGCCCGAGGAAGTCGGCGATCCGCTGGGCGAGACGGCCGATGAGGAATTGAAGGCGCGACTTCAGAAATTGCGTGAACGATTGGATCGTATGGGCCCCATCAATCTGGCAGCGATCAACGAACATCAGGAGTTGGAACAGCGGCATACCTTTCTCTCGACTCAGGAACAGGATCTCTCCAATTCGATCGCCTCGCTGAAGGAAATCATTCAGCGGATCAACCGCACCACGAAAGATATGTTTGCCTCCACGTTTGCCGAACTGCAGCAAAAGTTCAGTGAGGTCTTCATCCAGTTTTTCCCGGGTGGGCGGGCGGAATTACGGTTGGTCGAAGATGCGGTCGACGAAAACGGTGAAGGAGAGAGCAATCAGGAACCCGGGATCGACATTGTGGCGCAGCCGCCAGGTAAGCGACTGAAAAGCATTACGATGCTGTCGGGCGGAGAGAAAACACTGACTGCTATGGCGTTATTGTTTGCCAGCTTTTTGATTCGACCGACGCCGTTCTGTCTCTTGGACGAAATCGATGCGCCGCTGGATGAGGAAAACATCGGTCGCTTCACCGGTGTGTTGCGGGAGTTGGCACAAGACGCCCAGTTTCTCGTTATTACGCACAATAAGCGGACCATGAGTATTGCGGATTCCCTGTTCGGGGTCACCATGGAAGATCCGGGTGTGTCCAAGTTGGTATCCGTGCGACTGGGAGATTTGCAGCCTGCCTAACGATACCAAATTGCTAGAGGGCTCCTTCTTGCAATTGCTTGACTACCTCTTGAGCCTTTGTTATAAGCGCCTCAGTTAATATAGTTTGGAATGGGTGTAGTGATTCGCGTTTTCTTGTCATGGCGGTCGGCGTGGGCCGATCATGGGATCGCGGGTTCTCCGCGTTTTTGAGCCAGAAAAATTCATGAACCTCATTAGAGATTTGTTTAGCCGCCTTTCCGATAGTTTCCTTTCAACCGGCCCAGGTGAATTGAGTCCTGCTGTTGACCATCCACAGGCCTCACCGATTCGACTTGTTTCGGACAAACTCACCGGCTTGCCCGCGCTTGACCCCGTGTCTCGGCGGACGACCGCTCATGCGGTCACGAACCCGGATGCGGTCGATGATGCGATCAGGAGGAGTCAATCCTGGTTTTTGGGGCAGCAGCATGACGAAGGGTATTGGGTCGCTGAGTTGGAGGCGGACACGACGCTGACGTCAGAATACGTGATGCTTCGCCGATTCCTCGACCGTGTGGATCCGGAACGAGAAGAAAAAGCCATTCGGTATTTGAAGGTCATGCAGCTGCCGGACGGTGGGTGGCCGATCTATTACGGCGGACCTACTGAAATCAGCGCATCCGTCAAAGCCTACTTTGCGCTCAAGTTGAGCGGTGTGTCCGCTGATGAACCGTTCATGATTCGGGCAAAGGAACGGATTCTGGCGATGGGCGGGGTCGTTCAAGCCAATGTATTCACCAAAATCGCGTTGGCGCTGTTCGATCAGTATGATTGGGAAGGCGTGCCGCATATGCCTGTCGAGATCATGCTGTTGCCGAAAAAGTTCTATTTCAGTATCTATGCCATTTCCTATTGGTCACGCGCTGTCCTGATTCCCCTGCTCATTGTATTTGCGCATCGGCCGGTGTGCCGGATCTCCCGCGAACAGGGCGTCGACGAGCTCTATCATATTCCGCGGAAAGACATCCGTTACTGGAACTATCCGCCGTTTAACAAAGATCAGGATTGGTTTACCCCGCACAACCTGTTCGTCGTCCTTGATGCCGTCTTGAAGGTATATGACCATATGCCTATGCGGAGATTGCGGGAGAAGGCCTTGCATAAGGCGACGGTCTGGATGTTGGAGCATATCAAAGGGACAGGCGGGCTCGGCGCGATCTATCCGGCCATGGCCAACTCCATCATGGCTCTACAGTGCCTGGGGTATGATGCGGATGACCCCTTGGTTGTGAAGGCGTTGCACGAAATCGAAGAGTTGGAAGTCTATGACTTTGCTCAGGTCGACGGCCAGCGTCTCCAGACGCTTCATCTGCAACCGTGCTTTTCTCCGGTATGGGATACGGCGCTTCTGGTGAATGCGCTGATTGAATCGGGAATGCCTCAGGACCATCCTGCGTTGCAACAGGCCGGAAACTACCTCATCTCTCGTCAGGCCAAGAGAGTGGGAGACTGGATCGTTTCGGCCCCCACGGCGAAACCAGGCGGGTGGTATTTCCAATTTGAGAATGAGCTCTATCCCGATGTCGACGATTCTGCCGTCGTCCTGATGGCGCTTGCGAAACTGAAGATGCCGAATGCGGCGGAACATCAGGAGTCGGTTCGTCGTGGTAAGGATTGGGTCGTGGCCATGCAGGGGTCGGATGGCGGTTGGGGCGCATATGATAAGGATAATAATCGAGTCGTCTTCAACTATATTCCATTTGCCGACCATCGCGCATTGCTGGATCCTAGTACGTCCGATTTAGCGGGCCGATGCCTGGAAATGTTGGGAATGTTGGGCTATGACCAATCACATCCTGCCGTCGCGCCTGCCTTAGCCTTTTTGAAGAAAGAGCAGGAGTCGGACGGAAGCTGGTATGGTCGGTGGGGAATAAATTATATCTATGGAACATGGTCCGTCCTTGCCGGCTTGCGTTCCATCGGAGAGGACCCCTCGTCTCCGTACATCCGTCGGGCGGTTTCCTGGTTGGAGTCGAAACAGAACCAGGATGGCGGTTGGGGTGAGTCGTGCTTGTCATATGCCGAGGCCGAGTATAGTGGAAAAGGGGAGAGCACCCCGTCACAAACCGCCTGGGCGTTGATGGGATTGATGTCTGCCGGCATGGCGGACTCGTTCAGTGTTGCGCGGGGTATACAGTTTCTTCTGCGTCATCAAATGAAAGACGGTGCATGGGAAGAGGTGTGTCACACCGGCACAGGGTTCCCACGCGTGTTCTACCTTCGGTACCACTGGTACTGCCAGTATTTCCCCTTGTGGGCGCTTGCGATGTATCGCAACCTCCGGTCGCGCGGGAAAATGCGGGCGGACGAGTTGCGCGACCAAATCCAAACGGCAGGGTCTTACCGGGCTGAGCCTTGACCGCCGAAGTTTCCGCCTCTTCAACAGCGTCACGCATTCTTTCGGCCACGATGCCGGAACGACGGATTGCCATTTTCGCTGCGACCATTTGGGAAGTACGTGCCGTCCAAGCGGCGTTCAAGATGGAGAGTGCGTCACGGTGCATCGACGGGATACCGGTACGAGTGTATGCCGCAGATAGCCGGGAGTATTGGTTGGTTCAAACGGGAGTAGGGCCGGAAAAGGCACGCCGGGCTGCCTGCCGAGTGTTTGCGCATCAACCGTTCAGCCTTGCCGTCTCGACCGGTTTCGCCTGTGCGCTTGTGGCAACCGAGATCGGGGCGATGCTGGTCGGGTGCGAGGTAGTGGCATGGGGAGAGCAGAGCGCGGAGGCATCGTCGGTAATCGATGTGCCGGGAGAAGAGCGGGAGAACGTACTTGGGTTGGTAGAGGGAGTCGATCAGCCTGTCCATGTCGGGCGATTCGTGTCCACGAGCCGTATTGTCGCTACTGCCGCTGAAAAACTCCGTTTTGCACGCGATGCTGCGGCCATTGGATTGGATATGGAGAGCGCGGCGTTGGCGGGTGAAGCGCACCGTGCTCGTGTGCCGTTTGTGATCGTGCGGACCGTGTCGGACCTGTTGCATGAAGATCTTCCGCTTGACTTCAACCTCTTTCTCAGGCCCACTGGGTGGATCAAGGGGCTGGTTGCCGTCATCGGAAATCCGTCGAGTCTGGCGGGGCTGTTTCGGCTTCGTCGTCAGAGCGTGGCGGCAGCCCATAATCTGACGATCTTCTTTCGACGGTTTGCGCAGGGATAGGGATCGGCGATAGAAACTCCAAATCGGACCCAACACTTATGACAACCATACTTGAGCGAATCGGCCATTGGGTGCTCACCGCCGTCGGGGAAATGGGCAGAATGCTGATCTTTGTCCTTTCGTCATTCGGCTGGTTGTTCCGTCCTCCGTTACGGGCGGCTCAAATTGTGAAGCAAATGCACTTCATCGGGTATAAGTCGACATTCGTTGTAGTGTTGACGGCAGCCTTCACAGGCATGGTCTTAGCTCTTCAGGGGTACTATACGCTTCGGAAATTCGGCTCGGAAGGGCTGTTGGGCTCTGCGGTGGCGCTCAGCATGATTCGCGAGCTGGGCCCGGTGTTGGCTGCGCTTATGGTGACGGCAAGAGCCGGGTCGGCGATGACGGCGGAAATCGGTATCATGCGCATCACGGAACAAATCGATGCGCTCGATACGATGGCGATCAATCCGCTTCAGTATCTGATCGCGCCCAAACTCGTTGCCGGTTTGATCGGAGTTCCGCTGTTGGTGGCGATCTTTGACGTCGTGGGTATTTATGGCGGGCATTTGGTAGGGGTGGAACTGTTGGGTGTGAACGCCGGGTCGTATTGGAACTCCATCGAATCGGCGGTGGAATGGAAAGATATCTACGGAGGCATTCTCAAGTCCATCAGTTTCGGCTTGATCGTGAGCTGGGTCTGCACCTACAAGGGGTTCTATACCAAGATGAGTGCGGAAGGATTGGGAAGAGCCACCACAGAAGCCGTCGTGTTGTCGTCGGTTCTGATTCTCGTATGGGATTACTTCCTGACGTCGATCCTCCTCTAGGAAGTGAGGGGTAAAGAGTGAAGAGTGAGGTGGTGATGCGAAGAGAGCAAAGCGGTAGGGCTTCGCAGTGGCAATATTACCCCTTACTCCGTACTCCGTACTCCTCACCGGCTAAACATGATTAAACTTGTCGGCGTGAAAAAGACTTTGGGAGGACAGCCGGTGCTGCAAGGGGTTGATCTTGCTGTCCCTCCGGGAAAGTTGACCACGATCATTGGGCGTAGCGGAGAAGGCAAGAGCGTGCTCTTGAAGCACATGATCGGCCTGATGCAGCCTGATGAGGGGGAAGTATGGGTGGACGGTACGGAAATCTCACGTCTTCGAGGCCATGCCCTCAACGAGGTCCGCAAGAAGTTCGCGATGCTGTTTCAGGGGGCGGCTCTGTTTGATTCGCTCACAGTCTTTGAAAACGTGGCGTTCCCGTTGCGTGAAAAATTGAGGATGAGGGGCGCCGAGGTAACGACGCGGGTCCAGGAGAAGTTAGAGCAGGTTGGTTTGGCCGGCATGGGCCATAAATTCCCTGCCGAACTCAGCGGCGGTATGCGCAAGCGGGCAGGATTGGCGAGGGCGCTGGTCATGCAGCCTGAAATTATTTTGTTCGATGAGCCGACGACCGGCCTTGACCCGCTCATGGCAAAATCGATTCATGACCTCATCACCGGGATGCAGAAGAAGTTTGGGTTTACGGCCATTATGGTCAGTCATGAGATTCCTGAAATCTTTGGGATTTCCGATTATGTGGCCATGCTCAAAGGCGGGAAAATTGCCGCGATGGCTGAGCCTGTGGAGTTTCAGCGAACCGCCGACCCTGAAATACATGAGTTTATTTCAGTGGGAGGGACGATTCCGTCGGCGACGGATCCTTCTGTCAGATAGGGGAGTGTCATCATGGAAAAAGGCAGGATGGAATTAGTTGTTGGGGTGTTTGTGTTGGTCGGGGTCGTTTGTTTGGGGTATCTCTCGATCAAGCTTGGAAAGTTGGAAGTGATCGGAGGCGACCGCTACGAAGTAGAGGCTCCTTTTAATTCAGCATCGGGGTTGAAGCCCGGTGCGACTGTGGAAATTGCCGGTGTGGAAGTAGGACGGGTGAAGTCGATTGTGCTAAAAGATGACCAAGCGATCGTCAGTTTGGCGGTTCAGAACGGCGTGCAGCTCTATACCGACACCTTTGCGTCGATCAAGACTCGGGGGATCATCGGTGAGAAGTTTCTCGCATTATCTCCCGGCGGCGGCGGTGAACCGTTGCAAGCAGGCGGTATAATCCGCGATACTGAGTCCGGACTGGACCTTGAGGAATTGGTCAGCCAATATGTGCATGGCAAGGTCAAGTAGCGGGTCTCGCTGATAGGGCGTCAAGCGTGAGCATCGTGAGGGGAATGAGGATATGGCGTCGATTGTGAAGAATCACAACGTGGTGGTCCGTGCCCCGATCTGTCGGCCTGTGGTGTTTTGGGCTCAATGTGCGGTTTTGATCGGTCTATGGCTGGTTGTGGCGGCAACTCCAGGGTATGCCGGTGCGCCGACGGACTCGATGAAAACGACGATCAACGAGGTGCTACGGATTGTCGGTGAGGATGCGCTGAAAAGGCCGGAAAAGGCCGAAGAACGCCGACAGCTGCTTGAGCAGGTCGTCGAAGCTCGATTTGACTACCAAGAAATGTCGCGTCGTGCCCTCGGCGCGCCATGGAAAACGCTGTCGGACGAACAGAAACAGGAGTTTGTCACCCTGTTTCGCACCTTGTTGACGAATTCGTATGCCGACAAAATCGAGACCTATTCCGGCGAGGGTGTGCAGTATTTGAACGAACGAACGGAAAAGGGGTATGCGGAAGTCAGGACGAAGGTGTTGTCCGGAAAGGCGGAAATTCCGCTCGACTATCGATTGATCAATAAGGCGAATGATTGGCGTGTGTATGACGTGGTGGTAGACGGCGTCAGTTTGGTCAATAACTATCGCGGGCAATTTACAAAAATTATCAGGTCTTCGTCGTATGTGGATCTTGTCGAGCAGCTCCGCAAAAAGTCCGAGAAAATCAAAGCTCCATAACGCAATTCCCTCACGTCGCCGACTAGAAGGTTCGAGATCGTTCGTGCATCGCGTTGTCGTCATAGTGGTGTGTCTGCTGCTGGGGACGACCGGGCTTCTTCCTCAGGATTCCGCGCAGGCGGATGTCGAGTATTTCCCCATTCCCGCCATCAGTTCCAGCAAGAACGACGGCAACGATTTCGGTCTGATTCTGCCGGCCCTGATTACCGGGGAGGACGGAGAGCTGAAACATTTGGTCGCGCCGATGGTGATCTACAATAGCATCGTCGGCACACGCGGCACCCTGAATTTGTTCCACTATGAGCCGGGCGGGAAGCAGCTCAGAGGCATCGCCTCTTGGTCCGAGAAGATCGAACGGCGGTTTCTGCTCAGCTATGTGGATCCCGGGTTCAGTAACGGCCGCTACAGCATCGGGGTCAGCGCATCGCATTTCAAGAACGCGACGGTCCGGTTTTTTGGCATCGGTCCGGAGACCCCGCTCGGCCATGAGAGTAATTACACGGCGTCGGAGACTCGAGCCAATTGGAAGTTCGGCGTCTATGCCAATGAAGTGACCCAGATCGCCGTGAGCCAGCGATTTCGGCATATGGAAGCAATCAGTCGTGGAGCCACGGAGTTGCCGTTTACCAGGGAACTGTTCCACAACAGCAAGGCGTTGGTCCCGGGAATAGACGGTGCAACCATCCTTGGTGAGCGGATCTCGTTTCACTATGACACCAGGAACAGTCTCGTCACGCCGACCGACGGGACCGCCGTGACGGCCTACGCGGAAATGAACCATAACTTCAAGCCAGGTGCCCAGCCCCTCTATTCTCGTTACGGCATCGAGGTCAAGAAGATGTTTGCAAGCGAATCCAAACGCGCCATCTTGGTGATTCGTGCGGATTTGCAGGCGACGATCGGAACGGATGTGCCGTTTTATGAGCAAAGCTCTTTGGGAGGGCAGAATAATCTGCGCGGATACGGTGTGGACCGGTTCATCGATAAACAGCTGATCGCCTTCAGCGTCGAGGAGCGTATCCATTTGCTGAGGACTCGATTGGCCGGAGTGATGGCGGACTTCGAGATCGCTCCGTTTGTCGATACCGGGCAGGTGTTCAACTCATTTAAAGATGTCAGTTTTAAGGAGTATCGTGTTACGCCGGGTATCGGTTTCCGCGGGATTATCCGGCCCAATGTGGTCGGGCGAATCGATTATGGTTTCAGTAAGGAAGGGGGAGCGATATTTGCCGGACTTGATTTCCCCTATTAACCGGCATCTCTTCGTCATCAGTTATCGGACTGGTGGGTCGTCTGAATGAAGGTGGTATGCGGGCAACCCCTTGCCGATTACGAACCATATCGAACCGAAGCAGTTCCCTGTCTATCCTCCTAAGTGGGGCTAAATGCTTGACACGATCAGAGCGTTGTGTGAGACTCACCTCGATTACTCAATTCAATACGTGACTGCTCGATCGTTGCCTCTCAAAGGTCAAGTTTTTACACACAGTTGAGTGGGTAGATATAAAGGAGAGCATGCTATGTCGATTCTGAAAAGCATTAATAGCCCGGTTGATTTGAAACGGGTGTCTCCTGATCAGTTGCCCGCGTTGTCTCAGGAAATTCGCGAGCAGATTATCAGTGCAGTTTCTTCGGTCGGCGGACACTTGGCGTCGAATCTGGGTGTGGTGGAGTTGACGGTCGCGTTGCATTACCTGCTGGATACGCCAAGCGATAAGATCGTGTGGGATACCAGCAATCAGAGCTATACGCATAAGCTTCTGACCGGGAGGCGTGAACGGTTCCATACGCTACGGCAATACGGAGGGTTAAGCGGATTCTGTAAGCGGGAAGAGAGTGAGTACGATGCGTTCAATGCCGGCCATGCGGGTACCGGTGTGTCGGCCGCGTTCGGATTGGTCGAAGCGCGCGAGCAATTAAGACAAAAAAACAAAATCATCTGTGTGGTGGGTGACGGGGCGATGACCGCAGGCATGACGCTTGAGGGCCTTCATCATGCCGGGGGAATGGGCAAAGACTTTCTGGTGATTTTGAACGACAATCAAATGTCCATCTCCAAGAATGTCGGCGCTATTTCCGCGTATCTGAGCCGAACGATTACGGGTGAGTTTTACGGCAGGATGCGCGAAGAGACCGGGCAGTTGTTGGGGAAGATCCCCCACATCGGTTCCGATATGCAGAAGTTGGCGCGTCGAGCGGAAGAGTTGGCGAAGGGCGTTATTCTCCCCGGGCTGCTCTTCGAAGAATTGGGTTTCCAATACAGCGGTCCCATCGATGGGCACAACTTCGAGCATCTCCTGCCGACCATTGAAAACGTCCTGAGGATGAAGGGGCCGGTGTTGCTCCATGTGATCACGAAAAAAGGGCTCGGCTATGAACCGGCCATGAAGAATCCCGTATGGTTCCATGCATGTCCGCCGTTTGTGCGGGAAACCGGGGTTCCGGCCAAGAAGGCGGTGCGGCCGTCCTATACGGCAATGGCGATGGATGCCCTCGTGAAGTTAGCCCGAGAAGACAAGCGTATTGTCGCGATCACTGCGGCGATGTGCGAGGGGACGGGGCTTACGGGATTCGAAAAAGAATTCCCTGATCGTCTCTACGACGTGGGGATTGCCGAACAGCATGCAGTGACCTTTGCGGCCGGTTTGGCCGCAGAGGGGGTCAAGCCGGTCGTGGCCATGTATGCGACCTTCCTGCAACGTGCCTATGATCAGGTGGTGCATGATGTGGCGACGCAAAACCTGCCGGTGGTGTTCCTGATCGACCGCGGTGGACTTGTAGCCGAAGATGGGACGACGCACCACGGTGCGTTCGATTATGCCTACCTCCGTCATGTGCCCAACATGGTCGTTATGGCGCCGAAAGACGAAAACGAATTGCAGCATATGATCAAAACGTCCGTCGATCACGATGGTCCGATTTCTGTGCGGTATCCGCGGGGCGTCAGTCTCGGCGTGCCGATGGATGATGCGCCCAAAGCCTTGCCGATCGGAAAGGGCGAATTGTTGAAGGACGGGACGGATGTCGCCATTATCGCAATCGGGGTGTCGGTATGGCAGTCGCATCAGGCTGCGGAACGCTTGAGCCAGGAAGGGATTTCAACGGCGGTGGTCAATGCCCGGTTTGCCAAGCCGCTCGATCAGGACCTCATCACGGAGGTGGCGCGACGAGTGCGCTATGTGGTCACCGTGGAAGAAGGCTGCAAGATGGGCGGCTTTGGTTCAGCCGTACTGGAAACGCTCTCGGAAGCCCGTGTGACCAACGTGACAACAAAGGTGCTTGGTCTGCCGGATTGGTATATCGAGCAAGGGCCTCAGGACCTGCTCCGTGAACGGTATGGGCTGACAGCCGAAGGTATCTATCAAAGCGTAAAAGATCTGGTCAGCGGTGCGGTGACGACGGAAAACCGGTTTACCGGTGTGGCGTCGGACGGACATCTTCCTCATGGAGACGAACAAGGCAGCTGATCGAAGGGGTGAGGCGAGCGGAAGCGAATGCATATCACACGGCGTAAGACGCGACAGATCCAAGTCGGGACCGTCAAGATCGGCGGCGATGCTCCGGTGTCCGTGCAGTCGATGTGTTCGACCGACACGCGGGATGTGGCCGCCACGGTCGAGCAGATTCGACAGCTGGAAACCGCAGGCTGTGAGCTTATTCGTGTTGCCGTGCCCGATGAAGAAGCTGCTGCCGCCTTGCCGAAGATCAAAGCCGCGATGACGGTTCCGCTGATTGCGGATATTCATTTCGATCATCGGTTGGCCTTGAAAGCTGCTGCGATCGTCGACTGTGTGCGTATCAATCCCGGCAATATCG
This sequence comes from Nitrospira sp., assembly GCA_029879905.1. Classification (GTDB taxonomy): domain Bacteria; phylum Nitrospirota; class Nitrospiria; order Nitrospirales; family Nitrospiraceae; genus Nitrospira_D. The sequence goes on from JAOUPN010000009.1 coordinate 18,015, forward strand.
GGGCCTGGTGGAAGGTCGAAGAAGTGATCAAGGCGGTCAACGACCGCGGCATTCCGATCCGTGTGGGTGTCAACGGAGGGTCGCTTGAACGGCATCTGTTGGACAAATACGGATGGCCTACACCGGAAGCCCTTGCTGAATCGGCGCTGAATGCCGTGCATGCGCTTGAGGATGTCGGGTTTACCAATCTCAAAGTGTCGCTCAAGGCGTCGGATGTACACCATGCGATCGATGCCTACTGGCTTTTCGCCCATCAGTCGGACTATCCCATTCATATTGGTATTACGGAAGCAGGAACGGCAATGACCGGGGCGGTCAAGTCGGCGATGGGGCTAGGGTATTTGCTTGCCAATGGCATCGGGGATACCTTGCGGGTGTCACTGGCCGCCGATCCGGTGGAAGAAGTCAAGGTCGGATATGAGATTCTGAAATCGCTTGAATTGCGTCATCGCGGGATCAACGTGATCGCCTGCCCGACTTGTGGGCGGGTGGAAATCGATGTCGTCCGCATGGCCAATGAGCTGGAGAAGAAGCTCGGGCATATTAAAACCCCGTTAAACGTGTCGGTGCTCGGGTGCGTCGTCAACGGCATCGGCGAGGGCAAGGAAGCCGATATCGGTATTGCCGGAGGGGAAGGGAAAGGTATTTTGTTCAAGAAAGGGAAGCTTGTTCGAAAGGTTCCCATGGAAGAATTGATGGATACGCTGATCCAGGAAGTTGAACTTCTGGCCAAGGAAAAAGAGGCCGAGGGGAATGGGGCGTCGGTTCCATCTGTAGAGTCGCAGGAGTGGGAATCGGTCGCAGCAGATTCGGGTCAGCCTTCAACTCTTGGGAAAGAGATTCCTGTATTGCCTCACTGATACGTATCGCATTAAGAGATACACTTCCGGTCGCCTGCTTGCTTCATCGGTTCCCCCTTCTCGAAACAGCGTCAGAGCTTCGCGGATAATGTATCCGGGATTTCAGATATAAGAATCGGCCTCCCATGAGTCTTTTGATCGGTGAATTGTTTAGATCTCCTCTTGTGACCCGACTCACTAAGGTCGGTCTCGTGATCGCCGCGATGGCGCATGGCTATATCATCTCGTTCGGGCGATCGTTTCACTTCCGAGACATCGATATCCATCGCGAGATCGGCAGACGCTTCCTTTCAGGAGAGTATCTCTACGCCAACGATTACTGTTACATGTATTTGCCGACCACCGGCATGTACTTTGCACCCTTGCTGATGCTTGAGCGGAACCCCAGCCTGGCTTTGCGATATGCCGTCGCCGCCGGCTGTTTGGTGCTGACAACAATGCTGTTTCATCGCATGCTGTGCGGCGCCTCAACGTCAAAACATTGGAGCGCTTTGTTGGTCGGTGTGGGCGCCGGTGCGTTGACCCTGCAATTCGTTTTGAGAGATCTCGACGACGGCGGCCCGCATCTCATGTTGCTGGGCATTCTGACCGGCGGGATCTATGCGATATGGGTCGGGAGGGAACGGCTGGGGGCGGCGTTGGTCGGGCTTGGTATTGTGCTCAAGATTACCCCGGGACTTTTCGTGCTGTTGTTCCTGTGGAAGCGACAATGGCGGCTGGCGTGTTACACGGTATTGGCCGTTGTCCTATGGATTCTCTTGCCCATCTTGTACATGGGGCCCGCAAGTTGGTGGGCCCATCACGTGGAATGGACGCAAAACGCCGTCTTGTCCGTACTCGATCGTCAGGTGGAAGGCCGGCAAGAAAATGAACTGCAAAAACTCAACGTCTCATTGCGGCATACGATGCTTCGGTATCTGGTGACCTATCCACCCACACATCGGCTTGTGCAAGTCGATCGCAGATACTACAAGCCGGTGCTGGATTTACCGCCTTCTGTTGCGAACGGAATCGTCGGGGTTGCGGCGTTTGGTTTGCTTGGCGCATTTGCCTGGTCCAGTCGGCGGGCGTTTCAAGGGCCTGGTGATCCATCATGGGCGCGAGATTGTGCTGGGACGTTGATGCTGGCCCTTTTCTTTTCCCCCATCACCTGGCCTCAGCACTTAGTGTGGATGATCCCGGCGGCCTGTGTCGTCGTGGCAGCCGCAGGCAGTTTAGGTCGCACGGGCTATGCCATGTTGGCCGGCTACATTCTCCTCACGATGGTGCTGAATTATGAAGTGGTGGGCTCGGCCCGATGGGAAGCGCTGAAGAGTTTTCATCACTTCGGGATTGCCATGCTGATCCTGTACGGGCTGCTGCTGAGAAGCAACGGGATAGTACCGCCCCATAAGCCGCCGCTCGGAAGCGGGTAATCTAAGGCACTAAGCTTGGTCAATAGCGAATAAGCTTTTCATGGAGTGCAGGTTGTGTTTGCAAAAAGGAACCGACTATAATGCCGCTCCCTGAGGCGCCGTACCCAAGTGGTAAGGGAGCAGTCTGCAAAACTGCGATGCAGCGGTTCGAACCCGCTCGGCGCCTCCAAAGTTCGCCTTTCGGCGAACTTTGTCCTAAGCCTGTCGAAGGGCAAACATCATCACTGCCGACAGATAAACCCCTCCGGTGTATTGTTCTTCGGTTGACCCGTTCATCGTACTGTATCTTATCGTGCGAGTTCTATTGCGAGGAAATCGGCGTGGACTTATACTGCTTTGGGATGCCCACGGATTTTTGTACACAACGAGATAATCCGTCGTTCGATCAATGATGGAAAGGAGCCTTAATGAAGGCTGAGTTCACGGCAATTATTGAACCGGCACCTGAGGGAGGCTACTGAGCCATTTGTCTGAGATTCCCGGCGCCAACGGGCAAGGAGAAACGATTGAAGAAGCCAAGGATAGCCTGCGGCAGGCTATTGAATTGATTCTCGAAGACCGCAAGGCGGACATCCTTCGCGGGCTGTCTGAAGACGCCATCCAGGACAAGGTACTGATCGGGTGAAACGGCGAGACTTAGAGCGCAAATTGCGGATCACCAGCTGCTATTTGAAACGGGAAGGTGCGTCCTACTCTCCTCTTTTTGGATCAATCCGAACCGGGGTTGTGGAAGCGGTCCCGCGGCATACCGAGATCAGAGACCCATTAGCGAAGAAAATCTTAAAGAATTTGAATGCGGAGTGAACGGCTGCATAACTCGTTCATAGAATATTGCAAAAGTCAGGGACGTAGGTGTCGTCAGAAGTTTCACGCTGACCCTAATTTCTGACTTTGGATTTTTCTTTCTCAATCCTGAAAGGATTAGCACGGGCTGTATCCAGCTATCAAGGCAGTAGGTATCGTAGACGCACTCTGATGCTGTAGACTTCGCCATGGATCGAATTCTAGCGAAACAATTATACTGGGGTTATTACGCCACACGTATCTATCTGCCTCTCTCTGGACTCTCGCGCCATTGGCGGAGGTTTCTTAGGCATATCAAGGGCAAGCCAGATCGGTTTCTTCAGCATACTCAACTACCCGAAATTTCGTGGAAAGACTGCACTACACGACGCTCTATTAAGATTTGGGAGCATGAGAAGGAAAATGGGAATGTACGGATCAGTGAACTTGGCATTCTGTCTGCACTCGCTGCTGACTGTAGAGACAATACTAACCTGTTTGAGATCGGGACGTTTGATGGTCGAACGACACTGAATCTCGCGCTGAATGCACCAGCACAATGCACGATATATACGCTCGACTTACTTCCCGACCGTGAGACCGTGTTTTCTCTCGCAAAAGGTGAGGAGCACATGGTCGACAAGCCGAAATCAGGATCGCGATACGAAAGACACCGAGTGACTTATCCTGCCGTCGTTGGAAAGATTCATCAATTGTTTGGCGACTCAGCGGCATTTGATTACACGCCGTATAAAAACTCTTGTTCGCTGGTCTTTGTGGACGGCTCTCACAGTTATGACTATGTGATGTCTGACACCCGAGCTGCCATGGAAATGACAAGTGTGGGCGGGGTAGTGATCTGGCACGATTACGGGGTCTGGGAAGATGTCACGAGAGCGCTTGATGTGCTGGAGCAGCGAGAAGGCTATGGACTTCGTAGTATCAGTGGTACTAGCCTTGTTTACTGGAAAAAGCCTAAAGAGCTAACCGGGGTGCTCGACCACATACCTGACACGCACCGCTGAGGAGGGGATGAAGAAGTTCTGATTTTCTTGATGCATAAATCGAACAGTAGCCCGCAGGAATTCAGAACGTCCTGCTTTCTGTGCCCCGGACAGGCAGGCGGGGGAGCCGCGAATGAGCTTGGTTTGCTGTTGACGCTTCTGCTGACGTCGGTGGAGGTCGTTCTGTTTGAGTGCATTGCACCGTACCTTCCTGTTGCTGACTTCTGAGTAATTGATGCTATCGATTCAAACGAAGTCCTCCTTGTCGCACTAGGCCTTGCTGAAGAACGTGACGGGATTTAGTCGAATGATCGCGCGTTCGAGAACTTCGCGGGTATTCAGTTCTAGGCCGTGACCAGCCTCAAGATCCATTTGCGCTTGTAAGCAGCAACCTGCGTTCGAATGAGGAAGCCAGTGTGCCACGGGTTGCTACTTGCTCTTCGGGGTCTCGGCTTATTTCAGCAGTTAGATGCACCTCCTTGCTGGGCTCATGGTCGTCTTCCGGCGCTTCACAGCACATGTCAACAGGCAAATTGACGCGTATTGAAGGGAGTGTTAAAATCCGACGATTTGTGGGTTTCCGTGCAGAGCGGTTGACCTCCCTTGTTTCTTTTACGGACTGATCGGAAGGAGTGCGGAATGGCCGTCCCCGTATCTCAGATGTATAGTGTCGCCAGCTATGTTCTCTCGAATAAGCTCAGAGGCGTTAAGCGGTATCCGTTGGTCCTGATGCTTGAACCGCTGTTCCGTTGTAATCTGGCTTGTGCTGGCTGTGGAAAAATTCAATATCCTGACCACATTCTTGATAAGCGGTTGACGCCGGAGCAATGCTGGGACGCAGCGGAGGAATGTGGTGCGCCGATCGTGGCCATCCCCGGCGGTGAGCCGCTGATCCATCCGGAAATCGGACGGATCGTTGAGGGGTTGGTGGCGCAGAAGCGGTATCTCTATGTCTGTACCAACGCGATTTTGATGGAGCGTAAACTCAAGGAGTTTACCCCGTCGCAGTACTTGACCTTTAGTGTGCATATGGACGGGCTGAAGAACGAACACGATTTGGCCGTGTGTCGAGACGGGGTGTACGAGGTCGCAGTGAGGGCGATCAAGGAGGCCTTGAAGTTGGGGCATCGTGTGACGACGAATACGACGCTCTTTGACGATGCGAATCCGGATCGGGTGCGGAAGTTTTTCGATGAGATGATGGCTCTCGGTGTCGAAGGTATGATGATTTCGCCGGGCTATAGCTATCACAAAGCTCCTGACCAGCAACATTTTTTGAAGAAGTCTCGGACGAAAGAACTGTTTTCCAGGATACTCAGTAATCCAAAGGGGTCGTGGAAGTTCAATCAGTCCCCGTTGTTTTTGGATTTCTTAATGGGAAAGAGGGAATATCAGTGCACGCCATGGGGAAACCCGACCTATAATGTCTTCGGCTGGCAGCGACCGTGTTATCTCCTGCAGGAAGGATATGCAAAAACCTTCCGCGAATTGCTGGATACCACCGAGTGGCAGGACTATGGAACAAGTAAGAATGAGAAATGTGCCGAATGTATGGTGCATTGTGGGTATGAAGCTTCGGCGGTAAGCGATACGTTCGGTACGGTGTCAGGCTTTGCACGCACGGCGAAGTTGACCATGCTGCCGACTTCCCGGTAGTCACCTCATGCGCTATTTGTGGACTTTGGGGTGGGTGTAATTTCTATGGCGGTCTCATGTGCGGAGACCGTGTGAAAGACGTTCACGATTATGACGGACTCAACGGCTCAAGGTGCTGATCATACGGACTCACTCGAGGGACGGGTATTTAGACCGGCGTCTTCCGCTGAGCTGGAGGAAGCCGTCGACTTGGCCTTTGATTACCGAGGTGATGTGACCTTGGGGCTTGCCTCCGGTGAAGTCCTTGTCGGGTACCTCTTCAACCGGCATGTGAAAGGCGAGTGTCCCTCCGTTGAGTTCTTTCCGGAGGACGAATCTGTGTCTCGAACCATTCCCTATTCGACGATAGCATCCATTGCCTTTACGGGCGAGGATACGGCGAATGGTAAGTCGTGGGAGGCATGGGTGTCCAAAAAAGAATCGGAGCGACGGGCCGAAGCACAGCGGGTAGAGGAGGACGCACGCAGTCGCGGATTGCTCTAGTTGTCTATGTGCATACATGCATTTCTTGCAATCGGTGGGTGGCCGGAATCTCTCTCGCCGTATGTGTTTGCCTATCGGTGCTCTTGCCTCTGAATGGGCCTGTCTCTTTCTCAATATCTCGCAAATTCAGTTCTCAGTATCATTGACAAAAACGGGGGGTTATGCTACAAAACCCCGCCCAAAATAAGGCGCTCGCCGTAGTGGGCGTGATGTTTGGGAGAATGTTCGAGTCTCTGGCGACCGGCAAGAATGTGGCTCAGTTTACAACGAGACAGATAGGTAGAATCTGGCTGGCCACGAGTGCGTGCTGTGCGCTTTTGGGTGGTGTGCTTCCTTCGGAGGTGACGGCCACACATGAAGCCGATCACCGGTTTGCGGTTGAAGGGTACGTCTGTGGGGCTGACGGGAAGGCCGTCGCCAATGTCGATGTTCTCGTAAAAGATACGAAGATTCCGTCCGGACAGGTTGTTAGGACCGACAATTACGGATATTACAAAGCGACGTTTCATCTCCATAATGAGAACCTCGGCGATCCGATTTTAGTGGAGGCCGAGGGGGAGCAGCAGCACCGTAAGGTCGAGTTTGATCCAAAAGATCTTGAGTCAGAGCGGAAAATACGAGTGAGCTTTGGCACAGGTTGCGAAGCGGATGATCCTCCTCTGTGGCTTTGGGTCGGCATCGGGGTCGTAGTTGCGGGGGCCGGGGGGGTTGTCGGGATGAAGGTCATCCGTTCACAGCAAAAGCGTGAACGGGCAAAGGGAAAATCGCAGGGGAAAAGGAAGTCGTAATCACCGATGACGATCTTTGAAGTCGAGGTGCTCCTCGTGAGATCAGTCAAAGTGTGGGCGGGGTCCCGTGCGCAGGCCAATTGAGGGTATCGTAATTGGGAACGCTTTTACAGGGATGGCGTCATCCACGTAGAAGCGTTTTTTATTTTTGGTGTGGCATGCGCCTGTGCGCCCATAATGCCTGAAACGTTAATCGAAGGGGCGTGAGAGCCTGTGAGATTCGAGTGGATGTCGGTTCGATCGATCGGCGTGACGGTTATCGGTCTTGTGTTGGGGAGCGGATGGTTGGCCGGCTGTGAGGGGCAGAATGAAGGGCCGATCGTGCCTCCGCCTCCAGCTCCTGCAGAATATGTCGATAAACATATGCCGGTAAAGTGGTGGGGGGATGTCGAGAAGCTGGAGGAGGGGCGCAAGCTCTATGACGGCGAGGCAAATCCCGATGTCAATTGCGCCAAGTGTCATGGGAAGGACGGGAAACCTGTAAAGGCGGGGGCGACGGATTTCCGAAACCGCGAGCGCATGGAATTGTATTCCGACTCCGTCTGGTTCTGGCGTATTGCCGAAGGTGTGCCGAATACGAGAATGAAGGGCTGGAAGAGTAAGTTGTCAGAGGAAGATATCTGGAGGCTGGTGCTGTTTGAGCGCAGCTTTGCATTGAAGGGGAAAGCCTGGGATGCGGGGCAGAGGCAATGGGTTGCGATGGATGCTGTCGCTGTGACGGCGGGAGACGGCCGCTAGGCGTGGGGTTAACCGGATGGAGCGGGTTGCCGGGTGTTCCATCGGAAACCATGACGGATTGCATGGGCATCCCAGTGTCGGGTGAGAGAGAAAATTCAGGGTTTACCTGGTAGCCAGGTGACCGATGATATGTGGTATTGTTCGGCACACGTTTGGGGAAGTGTTGTGCGTCGAATATTGTGAGGGGTAGAGATCGATCTCGCAAGAGTTCACTTCGGCAAGAGTCAATGGTGAGTCTTGGTTGAATCTTGGAAGAGTGGGGCGTTGAGGGACTATGAATATACCGCCACGTAATCTTATAGGGGTGATGGCGTTTCTCGCACTGTGTGTGGCGGGCGTCTCCAGCGTCTATGCGCAGGCGCCCGGATCGCCTGCGGTGCAGTTTCCGTATACGGGCAACCGGACGGCGGTCTGGATTGTTGCTCAGCTGCACACATTATTGGGGGCGTTCATACTCGGGGCTCCTATTTTCGTCGTGATGGCGGAATGGTTGGGGTTCCGCAAGCAGGATCCACGGTATGATCGTATGGCGAAGGAGGTCACGAAGATCACGGTGATCCTCTTTAGTATGACCGCGCTGACCGGTGGGTTGTTCATTTTTGTCCTACTGGCCACTTATCCGCAATTTACGACCTGGTTTGTCAATCAGTTCTATATGGTATTTGCGGTGATTTATCCCCTCCTGTTCATCGTGGGAACCATTGTGTTGTATGCCTATTTCTACACATGGGATGCCTGGAAGGGAGAGAAGAAGGGGCGGCACATTGCTCTTGGCGTACTGCTCAATTTCCTCTGCATGGCCACAATGTTTGTGGTCAACGGCCCGACATCCTTTATGAACACACCGGTACAGGTCGAAGGGATCTCGGCTGCGGAGGCGCTTGCCGCGGCAAGTTTGTGGGACAAAATCGCCAACGTCAGTTGGATGCCGCTCAATCTCCATCGGATCGACGGGAACGTGGCCTTCGGCGGGTTTGTCGTGGGCCTGATTGCCGCCTACATGTATATGGGGGCAAAAAACTCCGAGGAGCGTGCGTATTACGATTGGATGGGGTTTGTCGGTAACTTGATTGCCGTGGGCGCGATGCTCCTTCAACCGTTTACCGGACTGTTGTTGGCCTATGAAATGTGCGACTACGACTTTTCGTTTTGCCCCTACATGATGGCTGATCAGCTCTCGATGTTTTTCGAGATGCAGGGTGCGGTCATCGGGGTGATGTTCTTGGGATGCAACTATTATGTCTGGCTCAATCTGCGTCGCATCGAAGGGATTGAGAACGTCAGGATGACCATATTGGCTCCGATCGTGATGGTGTTGTCTCCGGTGGTCATGGTCGCCGTGTTTACGGAGTACTGGATCCCTGAGCCGATGTCTCTGGCCTTCCTTGTGCCGTTTGTGTTGAGCCCCTTTATCTTTGGGCGATTTATTCCCCTGACGGTTTCCGTGGAAACCATCATGAAGGTCACCTTCTTGATGGTCGTGGTGAGTACCGCAATCTGGGTTATTCCAAACGGCTTTGCAGCCACGGAAGGCAGATTGACGGAAGAGTTGCAATTGCCCGAAGCGTGGGAAATTCTCGGAAAGATGCCGACCAAACTTGGGGCAATTTTCTCATTGGTGTTTGTGACCGTGGTGAATTACGTCCTCTACGGGAGGGTCATACGCCAAGGGACGATTGTTTGGGGGAAGATCGACGGGGTGTCGCAATTTCTCCTCATTTTCCTGGCCTTCACCTCTATCTGGGCTATGGGGTTGATGGGCGCCGTTCGGTCGTTGTTGCGCAAGTTTTTCCATAGCTATAACTTGATTCCGGATTTTACGGCCGAATCATTCACGCCGACGCTCTCGTCCTCAGCGTGGTTGATTACCGGAATCGCACTGGTCTTTTTCGTGATTGTCAGCGCGGCGATTTTTATTGCCCTCCGGTCCGTGGTATTGAAAGAACGCGAGCCGGAAGGAGTGCCTGTCCACGCCGGAAACAAGTAAGAGTCGGCCCGGTCGGGGTCATTCATTTGTGCGCATCCGGTGCCGTGTCGGCACAACAGAGGAGTTGTTATGGGGAAAGTGATTGTCAAAGTCCTCATCGGCCTTGTGGCCGCTGCCGGCTTCTGGTTCACATCGATGGCGATGGGATTCCCGCCGGTTTTCCAGACGATGTTCATCGTGTTCGCCTTGACCGGCACCTTCGTATTTCTCTTGTTGGATGTTCCGCATACCACTCCCCCGAGTGGCGTGGTCGGATTGATTTCCGTCATCGGGTTTTTTTGCCTCGTCGGTTTGGGCTACGGAGCAGCCGCATCTCTCTGGCCGCAGTTTGAAACCGGAGACGAGCAGGAGAAGATTGCCAAGGTACTTAACGGGAAAGAGAATCCGCTTGATCCGTGGAACGCCGAGGAAATTACCAATCGAATTAAAGAACTTGATGAGAAGGGAAAGGCTCTCGCCGAGCGCATGAAAAATTTGGGCGGCGATCAATCTGCCGTCGCAGCAGCAGCCGCAGTCGCCAGTGTTGCGCCTGCTACCGGCGGTGGAGGCGAGGGCGGCGGCGGAGATATTATGAAGCTCGGCGAGGAGCAATGGCAGCTGCAGGAATGCTACAACTGCCATAAAATTCGGGGTGAGGGGGGCAAGAAGCGCGGTCCAGAACTGGATAATATCGGATCGCTCCTGACGATGGAGGAGATCAAGCTCAAGATTCTCGACCCCAAGAGCTTTATGGCTGAAGGATTTGAGAAGGAGTGGGAAAAGGGCCGGATGCCCGACAAGTTTAAGGACGTGATGAGCGACTCGGAAGTCGTCGCCTTGGCCACATGGCTCTCAGAATTCAAGAATACGTCTGTTGCCACTCCGAAGCCGATTAAGAAGAAGTGATGTTGCAACCGAAGTTGAAATCAAAGGTCCGTTGTACCGATTGCGATATCGGTGAAGTGTCGAAAGTCATCCTTGATCCGCTGTCCCATGAGATCAGCCACATTGTGGTGTCCATGAATGGAAGCGGTGAGCGCCAAGTCATGATGGCGATGGTGCAAGAGGTGGCAGTCGATCTCGTCTCCTTGCATGTCCCCTCTGCCGAGATTGTCGCGTTGCCTCCCTTCAAGCGCGACGATTATGTCACGACCCATGAGGTGGAAATTTCGCATCTTGAAGACCGTCTCGACGTGGTCCCTGGTGAAATCCTTGTCCCCTTCCCCGACCTTGAAAAAGACGTCAAGCGTCGGACGTTCTTCATGAATTTTACCCATGTGATCGGCTTTCTGATCGGTCTACCCATCGCCTATCCGATTTTGCGGTTCATCATGAAGCCCATGTATGCTCCGTTTGACAACGGCTGGATTCAGGTGGGGAATGTCTCCAAGATCAAGCAAGATGATGTGGGGACACAATTCCAGTATAACAAGAAGGTCAAGGAAGCCTACATGCCGGAGGCTGATGTCGAAAAATCTGTCTGGATCCTCAAGGCGAGCTCCGAGGTGCTGGAAAAATTTTACGAGGATAAGGATCAAGATTTTCATGACGCGTCGGGAAAAGTTATTTGGACGAACAAAAAGGAATTCCCCTATATTGCCTTTTCCGGAAAGTGCCCCCATTTAGGTTGTGCGTTTAAATGGCGCAAGCATAAGACCTTAGGGCAAGTGTTTCTTTGTCCCTGTCATCTGAGTATTTATGATGCAACGGGGAAAATACTCGATGGGCCGGCGCCCCGCGCGCTTGATGCGTTGCCGATCAGAGTCTCAGCGAGCGGGGAAGTCGAAATTATTGATATGGAATTTAAGGCCGGCATTAAGAATCAAATCCGGATCATTTAAATGCAACAGCCGACTGTTTCAAACGAGCCGTCAACTACGATCGAGAAGATCGTCGACTTTCTGGATGCCCGCGTTGGCCTGAAAGAAATCCAGGCCAAGATGCTGAACGAGCCGATCCCGGGAGGATCCCGGTGGGCCTATGTGTTCGGCTCGATCCTCCTCTTTATTTTCGGCATGCAGGCCCTGACCGGCATCTTGCTCATGTTCTACTATGTGCCGACGGCGGACCATGCTTACGCGAGCACGCAATACATTATTCATGATGTCGATTACGGGTGGTTTTTGCTGGGATATCACTTTTGGGGATCCAGCGCGATGGTGGTCTGCGTCATCGCCCACATGTCCCAGGTGTTTCTCTGGGGAGCCTACAAGCCGCCCCGTGAGTTGCTGTGGCTGGTTGGGCTCGCGCTCTTTGGGATTGTCATTGGTTTTGGATTTACGGGGTATTTGTTGCCTTGGGATCAGCGGGCCTATTGGGCCACGACCGTGGGCGTGGAAATGGTGGATAAGGTGCCGCTGTTCGGCGACTTTCTGGCCCGGTTTCTCAAGGGTGGGCCGACTCCCGGCCAAATGACGCTGAGTCGATTCTTCGTGATCCATGTAATGATTCTTCCCGCTGCTCTGATGGCCCTCGCGGGGTTGCATCTCTTCCTGTTTCGTGTCGCCGCACCGGCCGGACCGTTTCAGGGAACACCGGAGGAGATCAAGGCCAAGACCGACTACTTTTTCCCACGGCAAATTTGGAAGGACATGGTGGGAATGGCCGCCGTCTTTCTTACGATCTGTGGCCTGGCCTTCTGGGAGCCGGTAGTGCTACTGGAGGAGGCCACCCCTGATCCCGGAGAGTATCATCCGGAGCCCGAGTGGTACTTTCTCTTTTATTTCCAGTTGCTGCGGCTCAAGATGTTTGCAGGAGAGTTCGGGCAGTTTATGGGGGCCGTCGCATTGCCTGTGTTGTTCATGGCTCTGCTTGTTGCGCTTCCATTTTTCGATAAGGACCCTGAGCGGAATATTTTTAAACGGCCGGTGGCGTTGATCAGCTGGATTTTTATCATGGCGGTCATCGCCATATTTACCGTCTCTTCCGTCATTAACCGAGAATTCCTGGATTAAGGCCGGACCCACGACGCCGGAATGATTGCACATGGCTAACGAACGCGATTCCATGTCACCCACGATGATAGGCCTTGGAGTGTTATGGCCGACATGTTGGACGGGTCTGCCGATTAAGCTGGCATTCGCCGTACTCGCGTTTGCGCTCGGATGGCTGGAGTTGGAGGGGAGGATCGGTCTGGCATTCCTCATGTTGTTAGGCAGCCCCTTCACAATTTTTGGCGTTCCTCTTATTGCTGTTGGTCTCGAAGGTCATTTCGGCGAAGGGATCGGGCTGCCTCTTTTATTTCTTTTGGCTATCCCCATCGACATCTGGGCATTTGGCATAGTTGCGAGGACCTATTTTCTTGAACGGTTTAGGAAAGAGCCGCCTGAAGGTCTAGGTTTCAAACTCTGGTGGAAATCGGCCGTGGTCGGTGCGTTCTTTTTGCCGGCGTTATGGTTTGTGGTGAGTCTTGTCACCGAGGTTGCTGTCTCAACTTCTCATTCGCTCTCCCAAATGGAGAGCTTGAGGCTTGTGTTCAACACGGGACTCCCAATTGCGGAGAGGATCGGCCTTGAAGTCACGATTTGGGGGACGGTCTCCTTTATGGTTTTAGCCGTACTGTTGACCGTTGGGATCTCTTGGATCGGGCGAATCATTCGTGACATTGCCAATGTTGCGCCTCCGTTGTCGGATAATTACCAAGCCTTGATCACCCGCTGGGACCTGATGCGTGTGCCAAGCGACCAGGCGATGTTTATGACTGCGATAACGGGCACGGGTGTCGTCCTCGCCCTTCTGTTTTGGGCCGTACTCCCTGTTACGACACCGCATCCTCATGAATGCTGTGCACAAGAGCAAGTCAAAGCAGAGCCTCCCTTCAAACCGATTGACGTCTTGTCCCAAAATGAAGAGGAAATTGCGAAACTTGAGGCGTTGGTTCTTGCGGTAGAACAGAGCAAGGAACCTGGAAAAACCGCAACGGAAAATGGTAAAGGAAAGGGCGGAGGAAAGGTTAAGAGCCAAAAGACCGAAGGTTCACCGGCCGTCACGGAATAGTAACTTGCGAGGTGAAGAGGTGAGTGTCATACGACAGGGGGTTGGAACGATTCGACAAGCTCTTCGGGCCGATCAGGGGCAAGTGAGGTGGTTGACGGGGTTCTTGCTCATGGCAGGGATGCTGGCTCTGCCCTCACTGGGTATTGCGGGGGAGGGAACCGCAGCCGGGCCAACGGAGTATCGTGATATTCCGTATATCGGCAGTCGGAATCTTGTCTGGATTGTCGCTCAATTGCATCTTCTCCTTGCGGGATTTGTGTTGGGAGTGCCTATTTTTGCGTGGTTGTGTGAGGTCATTGCGTGGAGAGGCGGTGAGCCTCGCTACGAAAAACTTGCCAAGGAGTTCACCAAGCTTCTTACGTCAGCCTATGCGACTACCGCACTGTTCGGTGGCATTCTGTTGTTTTTATTAGTGGCGTTTTATCCCAAGCTGATGAATTATTTGACGGATATCTTCTTCCCGTCATTTCTCCTCTATTGCCTGCTGTTCCTGTTTGAGACTGCAACGCTCTATCTCTATTGGTATGGCTGGGACGCCATGCAAGGTGGACGTAAGAAAACCCTGCACGTCTTTCTGGGCTTCCTCCTCAATTTCTTTGCGTTATTTATTATGATCGTGCCCAATGCGTGGGCAACATTTCAATCAAGTCCGGTGGTGATTTCCGACGGAACAGCGTTCGAACGTGCATGGGCTGCGACCTGGAATCCCACATGGTGGCCGATCAACATCCATCGATTGATCGCGAACGTCGTTCTCGGTGGGTATATCTGTGGCGCCTATGCGGGAGTGCGGTACCTGTCGGCCAAATACAAAGAAGACCGGGAACATTATGATTGGATGGGGTATGTCGGTAACTTTATCGGCGTGTTCGGTCTCCTGGCGTTGCCCTTTGCCGGTTACTGGTTGATGCGGGAAATCTATCAGTATAACCAACAGATGGGCATCACGCTCATGGGAGGTTTTCTGTCCTGGCTTTTCATTATTCAGGCCATGCTGATCGGAGTCTTGTTCCTCGGGTCAAACTATTATTTCTGGTTGGGGATTACCTATCGGATCCCAGGATCGGAAACGCAATATCGCAAACCGATGCTGTGGATGCTGGTCAGTCTATTACTGTGTCTTGCCGTTTGGATGACCCCGCACTCCCTGGTTGCTAGTGTGGAAGAAGCGCAGAAAATGGGAGGTGCGCACCATCCGCTCCTTGGCGT
>JAOUPN010000442.1 GCA_029879905.1 Nitrospira sp.
CATCGGCTCCTGCCATCCCCACGGAAGGCCAAAGACTGCAGCAAGATCGTACTGCTGAAAATCTTCTATTTGATCTTTTCCAAACGGGGATTTGCCGCTCACACCAACTCTCGGTCCAATGCGAATGAGTGTGATGGAATTCTGTCCCTCCTCATACGAGAGGACCCTTTCGGCCCCCTCTGCCCTGATCATATCCGGTTGAGGGCCTACCATTGCAATCACCAACGGCTCCGCCCAACTCTGGGAAGACACCACACCGGTTAACAGGAATATGACCGCTAGGCGGCATAGAAAGATGGGCTGCATAATTGTCCTCGACTAAAGGGTGTGCGCCTATCCAAAGGACAAGAAACAGCCATGCCGTATCGCTGAAGAAACCGAAACGGCTCAACCGTCATGTGGATCTAATGGCGGGATGCCACAGGAGCAAGCAAGATATGCGCCGAATCACACATTAAGGAAGGTGGAAAACTATACATAAATAACTGCTACTTATGGCCACCTTCTTGAGTCGACCGGAGAATCTCGTCTTATGATTCTTCAGGTTCGTTCATAAACGTACGAATGAGCAAGAAAGATGTGCCGCGTCTGCGACAGGGTTGATACCTAAAGTTCAACCCAACCAATGAGACGAAATGAAGAATGAGACTCTCCACTCGTTCGGCGCGAGCAGTGATGAAGACTGTGTGTTAAGAAGAAATAGGCGGCGACGTATGGCGAATGATTTTGCCTTCGACAAGATAGACCACCAACTCGGCTATGTTGGTGGCATGATCGGCGACACGTTCAAGATACTTGGCGATGAAACTCAATCGAATGGCGCGTGAAATCGTCTGTGTGTCCTCAATCATATACGACAGAAGTTCACGAAATACCTGTTCCATTAGATCATCGACCAGATCATCGTCGGTCAGGACCTTTCTGGCCAGGGTCGAATCGTCTTTGACGAAGGCGTCGATACTTTCCTTCACCATCATCCGAGCTGAATTGCCCATCCGCGGGATATCGATATAGGGCTTCAGCTGCGGCTCTTCATTCAGTTCAATCGTCCGCTCACAGATGTTTTCCGCCAGGTCGCTGATGCGCTCAAGCTCCGTGGAAATTTTCATCGCCGTCGTCACTAACCGTAAATCCCGTGCGGCCGGTTGGTGAAGGGCCAATAACCGGATGCATTCTTCGTCGATCTCGACGTCCAAGGCGTTGACCTGGTGGTCCCGCTCAATGACCTGACGAGCTTGTACCGAATCGCGGTTCAACAGCGCGGCAAGCGCCTTGTCTATCTGATCTTCCGTCAGCCCGGCCATCCGCACAAGCTTGGCCTTCAGTTCGGCAAGTTCTTCGTCAAAATGGCGCTGTTTCATGCTCAGCCGAATCGCCCCGTAATATAGTCTTCCGTCTGCTTCTTGGTCGGCGCCGTAAAGAGCTGCTTGGTCATACCGAACTCGACCAGCTCCCCCATATACATGAACGCAGTCCAGTCCGACACTCGCGCCGCCTGTTGCATGTTGTGCGTCACGATGACGATGGTCAGTTCCTTCTTCAGGGAAAACAACAGTTCCTCGATTCGGCCGGTGGCAATCGGATCCAATGCCGAACAGGGTTCATCCATCAACAGCACTTCCGGCTTGACGGCTAAGGCCCGCGCGATACACAAGCGCTGTTGCTGTCCGCCGGACAAGCCTAACGCGCTCTTATGCAACCGATCTTTCACTTCTTCCCACAAGCCCGCTCCCTGGAGACTGTTCTCGACAATACCGTCCAGCATGGCTCGATTCTTAATTCCCTGAAGCCGCGGACCATAGGCCACATTCTCATAGATGGACTTGGGAAACGGATTGGACTTCTGAAACACCATCCCCACACGTTTACGAAGGTCCGTGATGTCGATCGCGGGGTTAAAGATGTCTTCGTTATCCAGCAGGATATTGCCCTCATGCCGAGCGCCCTCGATCAAATCGTTGAGGCGATTCATGCAACGAAGCAATGTCGATTTCCCACAGCCCGACGGCCCGATAAACGCCGTGACCTGATGCTCCGGAACGTCGATATTGACAGTAAAGAGGGCTTGAGTCGGTCCGTAGAAAAAGCTGAACTGCTCGACAAGCAGCTTCGACTTCGATGACGGAGCGTGCAGGTGTGGTGCTCCGGAACGGCTCTGTTCATCAGGCTGCGTCGTAAACATATGAGGGGCGGCCATGGAGAGACTGCCGGTCTGCACCCTAAACTGCTGATCCAGCATATTTTTTTCTCACTCGATTGCGCAACACAATCCCCGTAAGATTAAGCGTCACTACCACCAGAATCAAGACAAATGTCGTTACATAAACCATCGGCTTGGCGGCTTCCACATTCGGTGATTGAAACCCGACATCATAGATATGAAAGCCCAAGTGCATGAACTTTTGGTCCAAGTGCAGAAAGGGCCAAGAGCCGTCGAGCGGCAAAGCCGGTGCAAGCTTAACCACGCCGGTCAACATCAAGGGCGCCACCTCTCCGGAGGCACGTGCCATCGCGAGAATAAGCCCGGTAAGGATACCGGGAAGGGCAGCGGGCAACACCACCTTCCAGATGGTTTCCCATTTGGTCGCCCCCAGGCCGATCGATCCTTCGCGGTACTCCCGTGGCACGGCAGCAAGCCCTTCTTCTGTCGCCACAATGACGACCGGAACCGTAAGCAGCGCCAAGGTCAAGGATGCCCAGAGAATACCCCCCGTTCCAAATGTGGGAGTCGGTAACCGATCGGAAAACCACAGCGCATCCATGGTACCGCCGACACCATAAACAAAAAACCCTAACCCGAACACTCCGAAGACAATCGAGGGAACTCCTGCCAGGTTGTTGACCGCGATACGAACGAGCCGCACCACGATACCCTGCCTGGCATACTCTCGAAGATAGAGTGCGCCGATCACCCCGAACGGCGTGACGATCAGACTCATGATGATGACCATCATGACGGTGCCGAAAATCGCCGGGAACAGGCCGCCCTCCGTATTGGCTTCGCGCGGCTCCGTCGTCAACAACACCC
>JAOUPN010000096.1 GCA_029879905.1 Nitrospira sp.
AGGCTGCTGTGCTTGTGCAGACGCTTCGACGTCTCGCCCGGAGCAGTGCTCCCCCACCGGCCGCAACACCTGTACGGACCATGATAGAGCGCCGTGTAGACGGTGCCGATCGCCAAGATCTGTGGGATATCCCGATTCGATTTGCGAAAGGAGTCGGGCCGAAACGCACCGGATTTCTGCAACGATGGAATATTAACACGGTCGAGGATGCACTCTGGACCGTACCCTGGCGCTATGAAGACCGATCGGTTATGACGCCGATCGGCGATCTTGTTCCGGGTATGATTGCGTCGATCTGTGGGACGATTGCGAAATGCGACGCCAAGCGAACGCGGAATCGGCGCATGAACGTACTTGACGTCGGGGTGGAAGATCGAACCGGTCGTCTGCAGGCCGTGTTTTTTAATCAGCCGTATTTGGAAAAGATGTTTGCCCTCGGGAAGCACGTGATGATGAGCGGGCGTATTGTCTCCGATCGTCAAGGCGGGATGGTCCCACGGATGGATGTGTCGCAATATGAGATCATCGGGGAGGAGGGAGAATCGACGCTGCATGTGGGACGGATCGTGCCGGTCTATCATGAGACGAAGGGATGGACGTCTCGCCAAATGCGAGTGTTGCAGAAAAGCTTGTTGGAGGAGTATGGGCGTGAGGTGCATGACCCTCTTCCAGTGTCGATCCGGGCCAGGCGCCGCCTTGTGCCGATCCATGATGCGTTACGGACGGTCCACTTCCCTGCGGCCGGAACCGATCTCCAGTTGTTGGGACAGGGGAGGACGCCGGCGCATCGGCGACTGGTGTTTGAGGAACTGTTTCTCCTCCAGCTTGCGTTGGCGGCCAGGCAACGGGTGGTGCATGATGAGCCGAAAGGGCTGCAGTTCAATCGATGCACGCCGTTATTGGAACGGTTAGCCGGGCTTCTGCCCTTTCGACTCACGGCTGCACAGGATAGAGTTGTTCAGGAGATTTTTCGCGATATGCTGGGTGAACAGCCGATGAATCGTCTGGTGCAAGGTGATGTCGGGTCCGGTAAAACCGCCGTGGCGCTCCATGCCATTGTCTTGGCCTGTGGGTCCGGCTATCAGGCGGCCTTGATGGCTCCGACGGAGATCCTCGCGAAACAGCATTATCGAAATCTGTCAGGGATATTTGAGACATTGGGGATCACCGTGATGCTCCTGCGAGGAGGAGACAAAGCAGCGGTCAAGAAAGCGCAGGCCGAGGCCCTGGCATCGGGGGCGACGCAAGTGGCGATCGGGACCCATGCGTTGATTCAGAAAGGTGTGACGTTTCACAATTTAGGATTAGCCGTCGTGGATGAACAGCACAAGTTCGGTGTGTTACAGCGGAAAACGTTGATCGATAAGGGGTATCGGCCGGATATGTTGGTGATGACGGCGACCCCGATCCCGAGAACGCTTGCGATGACGGTGTACGGCGACCTGGATGTTTCGAGTATCGACATGTTGCCGCCCGGACGAAAGCCGGTGAGGACGCTCTTGTTCAATCACACGCAGCGGCGACGGGCCATTCAGCTTCTTCGGGACGAGTTGCGCGCCGATCGGCAGGCCTATGTGGTTTACCCCCTTGTCGAGGAATCGGAAAAAATCGACCTGCAAGCGGCGATTCAAGGAGCCGAGCAACTGCAGAACGGGGACTTGGCTGAGTTCCGTGTCGGTCTGCTGCATGGGCGAATGAAAGCGGCGGAAAAGGAGGCGGTGATGGCCGACTTCAAGGCCGGGGCCGTTCAGGTGCTTGTCGCGACGACAGTGGTAGAGGTCGGCGTCGATGTGCCCAATGCGACGATCATGATGATCGAACATGCCGAGCGGTTTGGTTTGGCGCAGTTACATCAGTTGCGAGGCCGGGTAGGGCGAGGCGACCATCAATCCTCGTGTTTGCTCATGGCGAGTGGAGTCGGTCGAACCAGGGCGTTGTTGAAAACCCCGTCTCCGGAGCGTGCTCAAACCGTATCCATGGCCCGAGAACGGTTGGAGGCGCTGGTACGATCACATGACGGGTTTGTGATCGCCGAAGAGGATTTGCGTATTCGGGGGCCGGGAGAATTCTTCGGCGTGCGTCAATGGGGGATGCCGGAGTTTCGAGTCGCCAATCTGGTGCGGGACGGCGATGTACTTTCGGAGGCCAGGGAGGACGCGAGGGCGTTATTGAAGACGGACCCTGGTTTGAAGGCGCCGGCACATCGAAGGCTTCGGGAGGCCATGTTGAGGAAATGGCAAGAGAAGCTCGATCTGGGGTCGATCAGTTGATAAAGTGATGAGTGACAAGTGATAGGTGATGAGGGGGGGATGGTTCACGGCTTGGACAAATCTAGACTCTGAACTCATCAGCGATCACGGATCACTCATCACGAGGAGTCTCATGGGTTTATTGCAACGCCTAAAAGACGATTTACGGTCCGGGTTGGCCACGCTTCGTTTGGGCACGGCGCATGCCGCCGGTCGAGCGCTCGAAGAGACGGAATTGCTCAGGATGCGATTGGAAATGCGGAAACTCGACCAGCGGTTGTCCGATCTGTACAAAGACGTCGGCGAACGGTCTCTTGATATGAAGGAGCGCGGCGAGACAGCCGAACGAATTTTGTTCGATGCAGAGATCAACCGGCTTGTTGAGGAGATGCAGACGCTCAAAGAGTCACGCAAGAATCTTGAAACCGAAATGGACGAGATTCGGAGTGAACAGTGACCTCTCAGTATTCCGAGATGCGCCGATTGGTCGGAATTGACATCGGAACGTTGACGTGCCGGCTCCTTATCGCTGACCTCACCGCAGATGGCTCCCTCAACGCAGTCTGTTCTCAACGGCGTATTCTTCGGTTGGGCGAAGGAGTCGATCGCACGAAACTGTTACAAGATGCTGCGGTGGACCGCGTGATCGTCTGTCTGAACGAGTGGCGGGGGGTTATGGAGCATCACCAGGCCAGTGCTTGTGCCGTTGTGGCGACGAGCGCAGTCCGTGATGCCGGCAATCAGCATGAATTTCTGCATCGAGTGAAGCGTGAAACAGGGTTTGAGGTTGAGGTCATTACGGGTGAAGAAGAGGCGCGGCGGACGCTTCTCGGTATTCGCTCCGGCTTGCCGCACGATGTGACTGACATGCTGGCATTGGATATCGGGGGGGGCAGCACTGAATTTATTCTGGATAGACTCGGTCGGACCCCCATCGTTCGCTCGATCGACATCGGTGTGGTGCGGTTGTGCGAGCGAGTGCTGAAACAGGACCCGCCGGCCGCAATGGAAATAGAGCACGCACGGGAATGGGTGCGGCGTGAGACGAGCCTTACCATGAAAGAAATGGACGATTATCGGTCAGCCGCATTCGTAGGTACGGCCGGAACGATCACTGCGTTGGCTGCCATGGCGCAAAAGCTCCCTGCCTATGATCCGGCCCGCATCCATAACTACACGTTGACTCTTTCGACGGTGCAGGAACTTGAACACATATTGTTGAGCCGAAAGAAGGCTGATCGCATCGGGCTTCCGGGGCTCGAGCAAAACCGCGAAGAGGTCATTGCCGCCGGCGCGATCATCGTCAGGACTGTCATGGAGACCCTTGGCCTGTCGCACTTGCTCGTGAGCGAGCTGGGCTTGCGCGAAGGCGTGCTGATCGATTTGGCTGCGCGAATATAGCCCCCATATCACTGAGCACAGGATATTGTGAGGAGGGCACGATGAAACTTCCCCAAAACCCATTTCACCCAGGCGAGATGCTGCTTGAAGAATTTCTTATGCCCAGCAAAATGACGCAAACCGCCCTGGCGAAAAAGCTGGGGTGGACGCGGGCGCGTCTAAATGAGCTGATTAAGGGCAAACGTGACATTACAGCGGATTCCGCCCTGGATCTGGCGCGGGTGCTTGGCACATCCGCGAAGCTCTGGATGAATCTTCAGGCGACGTTCGATCTCGATAAGGTTATGCGAAAAAGAAAGATTGCCTGACTGGCAGGTCTCCCCGGAAATCGCCAGAATATGTCATTGCTACCGAGGTGATTATTATCACGGGCCGTGATTGGGAGTGTTGAGATGGCGACCACAGTGGTGAGTGATTTGGGACAGAGGGATGGCGTGGTGATGAATCTGAGAAGTCAGGATCGTATCTGAAGGAAGGATTTTATTTGGGTTTGTTCCACTTGCGTTGAGCGGAAATAGTTCACCTATGGATATATCCACGCTCAAGAGCACTATTGAGGGTCTTGCAAGCCATTCCGATTCTCTTGAATTGTGGCTCACCTTGTGGATTGTCTGAGGTTGAACCACTTGTTACAGGCACAGCACCCGCAGCATGCGCTCGATCCCCACCGGCGGACGACCGGGGCCATCGGCCTTGGGATAGACAGGCTCGATCACGGCGACCAATTCGGCCCAGGGCACCGCACGGTTCATCTCATCAAGGAACCGCTTACGGTGGGTGGATTTGCGATATTGCTTGAAGCTCGCTTCCGCAAAGGTCTGTTGCATGGGGCGTGTCTCCATTTGAGTGCTGCATTTCTCATAGCACATCAGGAGAGGGGAATAAATCAGGCTTTCCTGAAGTAAGTCGACACATGGATGGCGCGTCTGAAGCTCTTCGCGCGGACTTTGCCGAGGTGAATCGGCATGCGGGCATTCTCATCGAGGGACTTCGGCAGGAGTTCAATCTGGTGACCGAAGGTTTCCAGATACATATCGACCGATGTCATGTGGACGATCGCAAGTATTTGGATAATCAATTCAGGGAAACGCGATTACCGATCCATCTCTCATACGGGCAGTTGCAAGAACGAGTCGATCGGCTTGAACAGCGGGTCCGGTTCATCGAGCAGCGTCTTGGGTTCCCCGCGTAGCTGGTGTAAGAATTCTGCGTTCACAAACGTGGCGCTGTTTGTGTCTCCTCTCTCGTTGAGCCGAAGTACCAGCTAGGGCGTCGAGTAGTTCCTTCTTCACCCGTCTACCCACGAAGCCTCGGCTGTCAAGCCGTGGGACTCCACTGTTCGAGGCTCGCGTAATCCTGTGTTTGGCTTCCTCCTCCCGTGAATACCACCGACAATCTTCGTTATCAACAAGCGATGTCTGCAGCTCATCATTGGGGTGACTCTCAGTCAAAATTGCCGCGGGCGTAGGTGTTCTCGGGGGTGACGTCATTAGAGCTTCAGACTATTCCGTCTCTCCCATGAGTGTGATGCCGTGCCTTTATCTCATCATCGTTGGACGGGGAGTTCTACCAATTGACAAAAACTTCAAGGACCGGTATTGTCCCGGTCCCAGTGACTGCGCTGGTTCTGTCACTCGGCGTTAGAAGTCGTAGCAGACAGCCGACGCAGGCAGCACGTTTTCCCGTCAAATTGTCTCTTCCAGGCCGGTTGACGCAGGTATGTCAGGTGTTGGTCGGGTAGAGCACATCGAGTACACCGTTTTTCGACAACATTGGACTAGGACTCTCCATGTCATCTGTGCCTGAACGTGACATGCCCTTGCTCCGTTGGTATGCTCGCCTTCATCTGTTGGTTGCTGTCGTCATCGTTCTCTCCATCGGTTTGATCGGGGCCAGTCTCTATCTCGTCGAACGTCAATTCCTCACCAAAACCGGTGAGCAATTGACGGTATTGGCGTCGGAAATCGCCGAACAACTCGATCATGTGTTGTTTGAGCGGTACGGTGACATTCAAATTGCAGCCAAGGTACTCGCGCCGATCATGCGTGATCAGGCTGGACTGGACCGATATCTGCGTCTTTTGGAAGAGCAGTACGTCCAATATCGTTGGCTGGCCGTGACCGATGAGAATGGGCGGATTGTAGCGGCGACCAATCCGACCGATGTCGGGAGCAACCGTAGCGAGGAGGTCTGGTTTCGGCTGGTCAAGGACACACGGGCGACACATCTCAAGTCAGTGGCCGACTCAGAACTGGCCCTGGGCGGATTGACCGTCGGCTTCTCCGCACCGATTGTCGGGGCCAAGGGTGAATGGCTGGGAGTCGTCACGGCGCGGATTGGGTTGGATCAATTGGAGGACGTGTTTGTCCGTCCCCTCGTGGCACTTCAATCACAGATGGCCGGCACGGCCGGGTCCGTCGAATGGCAATTGCTCAATCGGGATGGTGCGTTGCTGGCCGATTCCATGTTGCGCGAAGGTGGTGAGACGAATTTGAGGACGCTCGGGTTGCCGTCGTCGCGATTAAGCGTCGAAGGAGAGCCCGGTTTTGTGGAAGAGACACATGTCCGGCGCGGAGTTCCGGTCGTGACCGGCTATGCGCGGATGAACGGCTACGCTGATTTCCCGGGCTTCGGCTGGTCTGTGTTGGTACGTGTCGATCGGGACGAGGTTGTTGTGCCGATCCGTCGCACGCTCGGCTGGTTCGGGTTGATGGGACTCGCTATTGTTGGACCGACGATTGTGTTTGTGTTGTGGATCACCAGGCGTCTCCGGGTGGAGTGGATGACGTCGCACCGGCGGGGAGAATGGCTCAAGACGGTGCTGACCGGTATGGGCGATGGCGTGGTGGCCACCGATCCCCAGAGGCGCGTGGCGTTTATGAATTCGGTGGCTGAGGAGTTAACCGGATGGTCGATGGATCGAGCTGTTGGGCAAGATGTGGACGATATCATCGTGGTGCGGCACGAGGAGACGAAGGAGACTCTGCAAAGTTCCGTTGGATACGTGGTGCAGGAAGGAAAACCTCTGACGCGGTCAGTGCCGCTTGTGATGGCCTCGAAGGGAGGGACCGAATGTCCGGTTGAGGAGCGTGCCGCGCCGGTGTATGCCACGGACGGAACCGTATCGGGCGCCGTGCTTGTTTATCGCAATCTGACGCCGGCTAAAGAGCAGAAGCGGTTCGAACAGGCGTTGAAAGAGTCGGAGTTGCGGTTCCAATCGCTGGTTAGGTCGGCGCCGGACGCGATTATCGTCGCGGACCGGCAGGGCCTGATCCGGTCATGGAATGATGCCGCGTCGCGCTTGTTTGGCTATGATGAACGAGAGGTGTTGGGGCAATCGGTGATGATGTTGATGCCGGTGCGGTATCGGGAAACGCATCACGTCAGGTACCAACAGGCCGTTGAGCGGGGCATGGCTTGGCCGAGTAGACGGCTCACGGACATTTACGGACTTCGCCAAGACGGCACGGAGTTTCCGTCAGAATGTTCGCTGGCAATGATATGGGAGAGCGGGGAGGAGCGGTTTGTCTGCAGCGTGATCCACGACATGACGGACCGCAAGCGGGTGGAGCAGCGGATGCGCGCGGAACATGCCATCGCCAAGGTGTTGGCGGAGGTGTCCTCGGTTAATACGGCGGTCGCAGGTGTATTGAAGGTGGTCTGCGAGACATTGGGGTGGGATCTCGGCATGCTCTGGCGGGTGGATCGGCGGGCCCAGGTACTGCGATTCGGAGAAAGCTGGTCGATGCCTGATGTGACTGCGGAGCAGTTTGAAACGGCGAGCCGGACCAGGATCTTTGCTTTCGGAGTGGGATTGCCGGGGCGTGTGTGGAAGGACAGCAGGGCTGTCTGGGTCTCCAATGTTCAAATAGACGAGAACTTTCCCCGTTTGCCGGTTGCCGAACGGGATGGAATCAGCGGGGCGATCGGATTCCCCATTGTTGCGGGGAAGTCGGTGATCGGTGTCATGGAATTTTTTAGCCGCCAGGTTCGTCAGCCCGATGAGGAGTTGTTGGCCATGATGGCGGCGATCGGCCGGCAGATCGGCCTATTCCTTGATCGGGCCCAGATTGAAGAACAGTTTTATCAGGCACAAAAAATGGATGCGGTCGGCAAGTTGGCCGGGGGCATCGCCCACGATTTCAACAATCTCTTGACCGTGATTAGCGGCAACGCCGAATTGCTGGTCACGCATCATCCGCTCGACAAGTCTGCTGTTGAGCATGTGGAAGAAATTAAGAGTGGGGCGAAACGCGCGGCCGCGCTCACACGCCAGTTGCTCGCGTTCAGCCGGCGTCAGATGCTGGACGTCAAGACTGTCCGGCTCAACGATATTGTGACCAATATGGAGGCCATGCTTCGCCGGTTGATCGGCGCGCATATTCAGTTTATGACGGTCTTGGGTCCCGACGCCGGCTGGGTGCGGGTGGATACAGGGCAAGTGGAGCAGGTCATCCTCAATTTGGTCGTCAATGCCCGGGATGCGATGGAACGAGGCGGCATCTTGACGATTGAAACGGCGAATGTTGAATTGGATGAGGAGTATACGCGCCAGCACGGAGGGATCGCCCCGGGATCCTATGTCATGCTTGCCGTGAGTGATACGGGGCACGGTATGACTCCGGACGTGCAAGCCCATATCTTTGAGCCGTTTTTTACGACGAAACCGGTCGGCAAGGGCACTGGACTCGGACTTGCAAGTGTCTACGGGATCATTGAGCAAAGCAAGGGTAGTATCGGGCTGTTCAGTGAGCAGGGGCGTGGCACGACCTTCAAAATCTATTTGCCAAGAGTCGTTGAGCGAGAAGTTCAGAAAGTGGTCCAGCCGGCTGTGCTTCCCGTACTTGGATGGGAAACGATTCTTCTGGTGGAAGATGAGGAGGGTGTAGGGCGTTTCGCCACGAGGATTTTATCTCTGGAGGGCTATTCCGTTTTGAATGCGGAAGACGGCGAGGCTGCCTTGGAATTGTGCGCACGATATGCCGGCCCCATCCATTTGTTGCTGACAGATGTGGTGATGTCGCGTATGAGCGGACTGCAGTTGGCGGAGCGGTTAAAGGTTCTTCATCCTGAGACAACGGTCCTCTACATGTCCGGCTACGCCGACGATGCCATCGTCCATCATGGCGAGGTGGATCCTGATACGCCGTTTTTGCAGAAACCCTTCACGCCTGAGGCCTTGCGAAGCAAGGTGCGTGAAACGCTCGGTCGGACGGATAGTGGTGGACCGTCTCAGGGATGAGGGGATTAGTGAAGAGAGGAAGCTACTTCTGCGAATACCACCGATAGCCGTTATTCTCGGTAAATTGGGCTCGCGGTCGGCCTCCTGGCTTTTCCAGAAGCAGGACCTTGAAGTCAAAGAGATTAAACCATGCGGGGTCTGCGACGTCGTGGTAATGGCAGCCATGGAGTTTAGGGAGGATGTCACCCAGAGCTTGCTGTAACTCTTGTTCCGTATAGGCCCGGACGACAAAGGGTAGGTTGATCATGCGGCAGAACCGTTGAATGGTATAGGCGGCGCCGGTGCACAGGACTTTCGTGTCCGGTTTGATGCCCAGAAATTGTGGAAGCGACAGGTACCGCTCTTGAAACCCCAACCAGCGGGCGACCTGGCGCAAGTGGCTGTATTGCACTTCATATTCGGTGTGCCCAGGCAATTTGACCGGTTCCGGCCAGCCGTTATCGATCCCGAATTCGGTCAGAAAGGCATGTCCGCCCGGCTTCAGCACCCGCCAAAGTTCTGCGACGAAGCGGATGGGGCCGAGGTTGAAAATGACATCATCTTGAAGCTCGCCCTCGATAGGAAGGCGCACACGTCTGATCCAGTCCAGAGCCTCCTGATGCTGTGCCGTTGTGCCTGTTCCTGACAACAGCTCCTGCTTGGACAGTTTGACGGGGGTCATATCCGCCATGTTTTCGTTGTCGATGACCAGGTCGACTGATTGATCCGCAAACGGCAGGGCTTCAGCGTCGGCTTGGGTGCCGAGGCCGCCCCAGCCGCCCTCCTTCGCCCGTGTGGTTTGGAGCTTCAAAAATGGTGCGGTAATGTCGAGCGAGATATAGGTCATGGATTGCCGCTCAAACGGTAGCAGCTCTTTTCCCATCTCGCGTGCCACATACCCGAGTCCCCCGCCGATTTCGAGGATAATTTTCGGTTTAGGAGAGAACCACCCCAGCCGGCGAAGTTGCCGCATAAGGAGTCGACCGTAGGTCAGACCCCCGAGAGCTGCAGAGGGTTCTCGGAACAGGTGGGAGACGGTCGTCTCCACCATATCGAAATGGCTGTCGTCTTCGTGGGGTTCGGTCAAGGTGTGGCGGTGAAAGTCTTCAAGATGATCTTCGCCCTCAAATCCATCCTGCCCGGACCACCCTTCTCGGATTTGTTGGAGCAGGGTATCCCATTTGGCCTGATGCCGATGGCCGCCCGGCGGTTCGGCCCCGTAGTAGCAGAGGGAGTAATTCGGTGTGGCCCATCGTGCCAGGTGCCACTGGCCTGGTTGGCCGTCCGGTCCGCAGATCTTCTCCCCATATTGTTCGAGTAGGGCGCCGACGGTCGTATGGCCGTTCATTGCACGGAGCATCTCGACGCCGGTCTGATTGAGACGTACTAACGGCAGATCATCATCGAGAGGAGCAAACCAATATTCGTCATCACGGTGTTGATAGGCGACAAGATCGGGGATGCGCCACGCGAAGAGGGTGAGCGTCTCTCCGGTCAGGTGCAGAGGTTCATGAACAACAACGACGGGTTTCATGGCTACCGGCCAGCAGACTACAGGAGGACATAGCGCTTTCGCAAGGCGCAGGCATAGCTTCAGCCGGGGTATCTCTTACAATTGTGACGGCGTGGACGGAGCATCGGTGACGGTCAAGACTCCCCGCATAATAGGGTGGATACGGCAGTGATAGCCGTATTGTCCGGCCGGGAGACCGGGGACGGTAAACTCTGCTCCGGGAGGTACGGGGCCTGAGTCGAATAGGCATGGCTGTCTATCTTCCAGGCAGCCGTTGTGTGTCACCGTGTGATGGGTGGGAGTAGGGTTGTTCCAGTGGATGGGAATTCCGCTGATCGCAGTTGCCCTGACGGGAATATAATACGGGGCTCCGTCTTCCATGAGGATTTCTGTATGTAAGGACGTATGGACCGGGGACCACGATGATCCGATCCCCACCGCAATGGTCAGTCCAGCCGCTGTAAGCCACGTCACCGAGTTATTCCTCCTCGCCTGTCCAATTCAGTGTGCATTGAGAAATTTTGGAAATGATTTGCGGACATGCTTTGTATGAGTAGTATCTTATCATAGCCGTGTCTGCGAATTACCCGTCTTCCCGTAGGTCGGGGGCTCTT
>JAOUPN010000443.1 GCA_029879905.1 Nitrospira sp.
TCAGCCGCATGTCGAACCTGTCGGACGTGATCTGGAACAACGCGCCGAAGAGCATTTTGGATCCGTTCCCCAAGCAGGTGGCACGGGCACAGGCCGCGATGGAAGACAGCGGTGGCGGCGGCTACTAGCGGCTACTAATGGGGTGACGACTGGTATCGCAGTCTAACCTGAAAGAGGTCGGTCACATGCCGGTCTTCCGGTATTAAAGCGGAGGGCCGGCAGGCTGACTGGTAAAGGGATAAGGGAGGTTTTCCTTTATGTTTAGAACAGACGAAATCATCAAGGCGTCGAAATTGCCGCCGGAAGGCGTAGCAATGTCGAGGCATATTGACTTTATTTATTTTATACCGATTCTCTTTGTGACGATTATCGGTACGTTCCATATGCACACCGCATTGTTGTGCGGTGACTGGGATTTCTGGATCGATTGGAAGGATCGTCAGTGGTGGCCGATCGTCACCCCGATTACGACGATCACCTTCTGTGCGGCACTTCAATACTACAACTGGGTGAATTACCGTCAGCCATTCGGTGCCACGATCTGTATCTTGGCGTTAGGTACCGGTAAGTGGATTGCGGTGTACTCATCTTGGATGTGGTGGTCGAATTATCCACCAAACTTCGTGATGCCGGCTACGTTGATCCCCAGTGCGTTGGTGCTGGACATCACCTTGCTCTTGACGCGGAATTGGACCTTGACCGCCGTCGTCGGAGCGTGGATGTACGCGATTCTGTTTTATCCGAGCAATTGGCCGATCTTTGCATACAGCCACACACCGATCGTGGTTGACGGCACATTGTTGTCATGGGCGGACTACATGGGCTTTATGTATGTGCGTACCGGAACTCCGGAGTACATTCGTATGATCGAAGTCGGATCATTGCGGACGTTCGGTGGACACAGCACGCTGATCTCCGCGTTCTTCTCCGCCTTCGCATCGTCACTCATGTACGTCCTGTGGTGGCAGTTCGGTAAGTTCTTCTGTACTTCCTACTTCTACTTCACGGATGAGAGGAAGCGGACCATCAAGGTCTGGGACCAATTCGCATATGCAACGTTGGCTCATGGAGATAAGGGTAAACTTTCTGGGGGGAAAGCATGAACGTCAAACACGTCATCAAACTGTGGATTCTAGGATTCTGCGGGGTGGCGACGCTGGCGTTTACGCCGGTGTTTGAAGCTGCTCCCGCGTTGGCCCACGGAGAACGTTCACAGGAACCGTTTCTTCGTATGCGTACAGTGAATTGGTACGATACTGAATGGGTTGGTAAGTCAACTGCGATCAACGATGTGACTTACTTGCGCGGCAAATTCCATTTGTCGGAAGATTGGCCCCGCGCCGTGGTGAAGCCTCACATTACCTTTATTAATGTGGGTTCACCCAGTTCCGTGTTCGTGCGTCTGAGTTCAAAAGTCGGTGGTGTGCCGATGTTCGTGGCGGGACCGATGGAAATCGGTCGTGACTACGAATATGAAGTTACGTTAAAGGCACGCCTCCCAGGCCATCATCATATCCATCCGATGTTTTCCGTCAAGGAAGCAGGTCCTATTGCCGGACCGGGCGGATGGATGGATATCACAGGAAAACATGAGGATTTCAGGAATCCAATCAAAACACTGACCGGTGAAACATTTGATTCGGAGACGATGGGAGGAGTCACCGGTGTAGGTTGGCACTTTTTCTGGATTGCTGTCGGCTTCTTCTGGGTCGCCTGGTTCATGATTCGTCCGATGTACCTCGTTCGGGCGCGTGTGCTGGCAGCCTATGGTGATGAGATCTTGTTGGATCCCATTGACCGGAAGATGGGAATTGCCGTCCTGATCTTCACCATGGTCGTCGTGACCGGTGGATATCTTGCAGCGGAGTCTAAGCACCCAATCACCGTTCCGTTACAGGCCGGTGAAGCCAAGGTAACTCCGTTACCGATAACGCCGAATCCATTGGCCATAGACGTGGCTCATGCGGAGTATGACGTTCCTGGACGTGCACTTCGTATGACGCTCCGTGTGTCGAATAACGGCACTGAGCCGACGTCCATCGGGGAGTTCACGACCGCAGGTATTCGGTTTACCAACGCGGTTGGAGCTGCGAAAATGGATCCGAATTATCCGGCCGAGTTGGTGGCCCTCGATGGTTTAACCATGGATGTCAATCGGCCGATCGAACCGGGTGAAACTGTTGATATCCACGTTGAGTCGAAGGACGTGTTGTGGGAGGTCCAGCGGTTGGTGGACATCCTCCACGATCCTGACCAGCGTTTTGCCGGACTTGTCCTGTCGTGGACAGAGTCTGGTGAGCGGTTAATTAACCCGGTCTGGGCTCCGGTTCTTCCTGTGTTCACCCGCTTGGCTGGTGGAGCATAAGAAGATTGGAGTAAAGGTTCGGTTGTGAATGACGGCCCGCTCTCGTTTACAAACGGGGGCGGGCCGTTTCTTATTTGGAAAGTTGTTAGTGAAAATCCTCACCTCTTCGGACCCGGATAACATGGTGTCGCATGTTTTGTTCTAGGGCGCATGGACACATCGCGACGACGGATCATTTCAACCCATCACCGCTGGTTTCGGTTTTAAGGATATGACATTCAGTATTTCGATCTTTATGACCAAGAGCAGTAGATAATCCCCTGCCTGCTTTCTCATGATTCAGCAGTCGACCGGACTTACTTTTTAGGCTTCGAGTCGTTTAGAGGATGGTTGTCCCGTCCATCATGTTCGAATGCTGGGGTTGCTACGGTAGGACCTGTCATGCTCGATGGCTTTTCGCATCTATCCTCACAGAGGATTAAAAACGAAGCCTTAAATGAAACTGCAGAAGGGGAGAATGGTATGAATGCAAAACTTTACGACAAGAACAATGGGAATCTAGCAGGGAGAATTGAGTAATTGGGTGAGGTTACTCTGGTTCAGGCTGTGTAGCCCATGATAGTGCGTTCATGAGTTTTTTTATTCCCCGTAAGGCGGGGCCAGCAGCTCCTATAGCTACAGCATCAACGAGGCAATACCATGCACCGAC
>JAOUPN010000444.1 GCA_029879905.1 Nitrospira sp.
CTCCGTCCGGCACGTGTGTCTCGTCAATGACGGCGCAGAACCGTTCCCGCCGCGCTCGATCCTCTCGGCTGTAATCGGCGGTTGGCTGACCTTCGCGCCGCTTGTTCTCGGACACCCGTTTGAACGCTTCCCGCCGAAATGCCCTCCAACAATTTCCAACACACTTCCTGAGCGATCCATACCCCACTTGCTTAATATCGACAATCCCGCAGTACTGGATGAGACCCGATAGCGCCCGGACGGTATAGGCGCCGCGACTAAACCCGAACAGGTAGATGTGGTCTCCCGGCTCATAGACGTGCGCGAGCTCCGTGTAGAGATCCCTGACATTCTTGCTGAATCCGTAGCCAAACGCCCCGCCGATCAATTTCATTGGGGCAAGCCGTGACGTCCCGACTCCATCGTCATAAAATGCAACTTGAGGGGTGACACTCGGATCAAACTTGTGCCCTTGAATATCGACGGCTTCATAAAGCTTAAACACATTCGTCCCACGCGCCTTGATGGCCGTATTCCCCGTTCCATCTGAACAGAGCACGATGTTTTTTCCTGCCATGTGAATTCCTCCTCTGATCAACTATACGCAACGCTACGTATGCCAGTCGCCACTATCAAGCATGTTTCGTTATATGCTCTCATGAAGCAATGTTCATACCGGCCTAGATCGCGAAGGAATTTGTTTGTAGAGCAATGTGTTGTGAAGCAGGAGTGGTCCTGGTGATATACCTGTGCCTCCTACCCGTATCTATTTGGATAATGCACTGTATCACAATGAATTCAGAACGATGCCCCAAGAACGACTGAGTAGGCCGTTGATCGAGGTTTGCCCTTCAGGTTTTATCGCGAAATCAGATAATCCGGGTCGAAATGGAAGGGACGGCTCTGGCCAACTTGAAGCGTGGTGCTGACAGCAGTCATTTCGTGGCTGCTGTCAGCCTGAGGTCCACAGAAATACTAGGGGAGTATCCGGGTTCTTCAGATCACGCATTATTGACCTCCAGGCGGCTTCCACCGTTTATGTCGCCTTGTCACCGTACACTATCGACATGTGATCCCCTTCCAGATCTTCATATGAAGACCTGTGCGCTACATTATCCCGTGCCTCCGCCCCATGAGGCGCGTCGGGGAAAATCCTAGGCATGAGTATCGTCAATATTACCCCCGCGATGTTGATTGCAAACCAGATAGTTAAGACTGTCATCTCGTGCATGGTGAAACCCTTCCTTTCTTTTTTCCATCAAGTTGAGATTTCGTGAGTGTGGAGCCTCCTGCCCCAACCTCGTGATGGATCCGAGGTCCCACGACTGGTCTTTACCGTACGACATCTCCGTCCAATAGAACCCCTCCGTATCCTATTGCTTCTCTAGGCTTTCCTACCCGCGTGATGGAATGAGTACCTCCACGTAGGCTAGATGTTTTCACCTATCGGATGGATTCCGCACTGAGCAAAAGCAATCTTCGTACCAATCTGAATGGTGAGCTAAGTATTTGTATTTATTTGGTGTCTCCCGTTGACAGGTAACAGCATGGGCGCGATAGAGCCACATGGCCGTATCTTTACGGATAACGAGCTGTATCCTATTGGATTAGGAAGTGGTCGGTGCGAGTGATTGACCTGCCTGAGTGTCGCAGTCGACTTTTCGTGACTCCTACCTGTTCAGAAGCTCCCTTGCAGGACGGCAGTATTTAGACGAGATTACTCCAGCTCATACCGACTGGCACCTTTCGAGAAGGCTTTCGATGGAACATTAAATTCCTCAGTTGCATCACATAGGCAGACGGCGTATAGGATACTTTTTAATTCTCCTATACGGCTTCCGCTCTTTGAATTCGAGGGAACGAACAAACATCAGCTTCAATGTCTAGGTCTGTTCGCTTTCATCTATTTATTGTAGAGATTTCGGCGTATGAATGGCTTTCCCCCAAGCATTGAATTTATAAATCTTAATTCCACAGATGGAGTCGCTGTCGCTTACCATTTAGTGAGGTGAGATATGATCGTCAAGCTAATCGCCTTCGCCGTTCTCTTCACGTTCACGGTACATGGACAGGAATCAAGTGTGGCTGCATCCCCTCAGCCCATTGGTGATGGCCAGCCGACCACTGCTCGATCGGACGATGGTCAAGGCTCTCTCCCAACCATGCTTGTTGGGTTTCTCAGACCCGCCGATATTCACCGCGGTCAACAGGACAACGACCTGGACTCATATATCCACCAAGTCGCCAACGACGAGGCCTCTCCTGCTACTGCCATCGTTCCCATGACATCCATTACTGTGGACACTCCCGAGAGCCAACCCTCGGAAACAGACAAAGAACGTGTGCGGCAGGAGCAGTTACAGCAACAACTCAGCGCCAAAGAGAACGAGCTGGCCACTCTGAGAGACAAGGCGGCAGCGGCCACGAATCAGTTGACTGCCGAAAAGACCCGTGCCGACACGTTGGAAGCGCAACTGACACAAAAGGAACAAGAACTCTCCGGGATCTGCGCGCAACGGGACACGCAGCAACACCTGTCGCAAGATTTGAATCGAACAAAAAGCCGTCTCGAGCAGGTCAAACAGCAACTGATCGACAGGGAGCGAGAGTTTCTCGTCGCCAACGAACATTTTGATGACGCGACGCAACGGCTGGCTGCACAAGAACAAGAGTTGCAGACAACTAAATCTAATCTCGACAAGATGACCCATACGCTGGCAGATCTCGACAGGGAGCTCCTTGAGCGGAACACACAGCTCGCCCAGGCAAAGCAATTACTGGCGAGCCTCGGACGGAGCATGCCGAAGCAAGCTAATCAGTCCGCCTCCAGCAAGGGCCCTGTGCCAGGCCAAACTGGGCCAGCCGATCTTGGCACAGTCAACGAGAATCTCGCGAGAGCGCTCCAGGATGAGCTCCAACGGGGAAGTGTCGCGTTGCGACAGCGCGGCAACAAGTTGACCCTCGCGTTGGCCTCCGGTGATTTGTTCGCGCAAGGGGACGCGACCATGACACCGGCGGGAACATCCTTGC
>JAOUPN010000445.1 GCA_029879905.1 Nitrospira sp.
GGCCCTCGACAGGCGGCAACGACCTCGGGAATCCATTTGGAGGCTTTCCCTTCATAGGGTCCGGACGGATCCACGATGTTTGCCGCAAAGAAGGTGGTGATTCGGTCCGTGGTCCGGATCCGAGAGATTTCCTCTTCACTAATCGATCGAATGCCGACTTGCACGAGCGGATGCCCGGCCTCCACGACCCGCGCCATCACACTGGCATGACTGAAAGGGTTCCCTCCGTAGGCCTCGCGCAAATCACCGTGTGCATCGATCTGGACAACGCACAGATCCGGATAGCGCTTGGCATGGGCACGAATCGCTCCCAATGCCCCGGTATGTTCTCCGGTCAAGGTCACGACGAACCGTCCGGTCCCGACATGCGGCGACACGAACCGTTCGATCGCGTCGACGGCCGCGCGATCGACCTGTCCTGCCAAGTCTAACGGTGATGCCGTAGCAATCCCACCCCATTCACGGAAGGGCTCGCACCCAAGCTGCTCATCGTAAAATTCTACTTGGCAGGAGGCGTCAAGAATCGCGGAAGGGCCACGATCCGACCCACGAATGTAGCTGGAGGTATGCTCATAGGGAGCCGGCAGCACATACACGCCGGCCTGATCGGGGTGGCACCACGGCTCATCGATACCGAGGAAATTATGGTCCGGCCCTTCCCAGCCGAGGGGAAGCGTCATAGCATCTATCCATTGCCTGTATTGTATACGGCCCGATACGGTCGAGCGCCGCGCCGGCTACCGGCGTGGACGCTTGGCGACATTTTCCCCGGGAATAAACACCGCCAACGCGATGACCGTGGTCCACTTGCCAGGCTTGCCGACGGCGGACTGTGTGATGTTCGAAGTCTTGACGATTTTTCCGCCCATCTTAAACACCTGCTCGCGTTCTTTCCAGGCGACATCGGGATCAAATTTAACACCCAACGTCGTGGCCAACATTTGCGCCGCGAGATCTTCCGTATATTCGCCCGTCTCCTCATCTGTCTCGCCGTGAGCATGGTGCTCGGACAAGTACCCGTAACTGTGACTGTCCGTCGGCTTCGCCAGGCCCACCGATGCCGAGATCAATCGGTTTCGTTCGTTCGTCTCAGATCGAGCCATCACGCAAAAGGTAATTTCCCCAGGACTCAGCAACTTCTCCCCGCGCTTCCTTGGGACAATCTTGCAATTCGGTGGGAGAATAGAAGACACGCTGACGAGATTACAGTAGGCCACACCGGCGCTGCGCAATGCTTCCTCAAACGAGGCCAGCTTTTCCTTGTGAACGCCCACCCCTCTCGTCAAAAACATATGAGTCGGTACCATCGTTTTCCCTTTCGCCTGATTGATTCGTCCGATCCGCGTTGATAATTGGTGCGGCGGGACCATCGAAAACCCATGCCAGACAAACGAACAGATCAGAGTGATCGCGTGTACAGGGCGGGTGTTTTATCAAGATTGATGCCGGTTCGCAATATCTTCCGACCTTTTTTTACAGTACGTCCGCAGGCTCTCTTGCGTTCACGATCAACATCCTGGGTTCAGTCATATCTTCAATGGCCGCGCGCACTCCCTCGCGCCCAAGACCTGAGTCTTTCACTCCTCCGTACGGCATATGATCGGCGCGAAATGTGGGGATATCGTTTGCCAACACCGCCCCGACTTCCAGATGACGGAAGGCGTGGAATATCTTATTGATATCCTGCGTAAACACACCGGCCTGAAGCCCATAGTCCGATTGGTTGAGACACGCAATGGCCTCGCTGAATCGTTCGTAGGGGGTCACCGTCACCACCGGCCCGAACACTTCCTGACACGACACTTTCATCTCCGGCTTCACATTCGAGAGTACCGTTGCTTCAACCACCGAGCCCATCCGCTTCCCACCCAACAGTACACGGGCTCCCTCCGAGACGGCTTCGCCGATCCAGCTTTCCAGGCGGTGGGCAGCACCAGGATCGATGACCGGCCCGATTGTCGTCGTCTCGTCCGTGGGATCCCCCGCCTTTAATCGCGCGACATGCATCAGCAACTTCGTCGTAAACAGATCCGCCACTGAATGGTGCACAAACACCCGCTGAACGGAAATACAGGTCTGACCGGCGTAACCGAATCCTCCCGCAGCACAACGCTGCGCCGCCAGATCAAGATCGGCATCCGGCTCGATCACCACTCCCGCATTGCCGCCGAGCTCCAGGGTGACTTT
Organism: Nitrospira sp.; assembly: GCA_029879905.1. Taxonomy (GTDB): domain Bacteria; phylum Nitrospirota; class Nitrospiria; order Nitrospirales; family Nitrospiraceae; genus Nitrospira_D. The sequence goes on from JAOUPN010000445.1 coordinate 2,188, forward strand.
TTTCTTTCCGCACTTGGCCTTCAACATCCATCCTATCGGAGCACTCCCGGTAAAACTCAACAACTTAAACCGCGGATCCGTCACTAATCGCTCCGCCAATGTATTGTCGCACGGGACGACATTCAGACCGCCCGGAGGAATTCCTGCCTCCAGGGCAACCTTTCCCAACAACAGGGCCGTCAACGGTGTTTGGGGTGCCGGCTTGATCAGAATCGGGTTTCCCGCAGCCAATGCCGGAGCCACTTTGTGGGCGACCAAATTTAACGGAAAATTAAACGGCGTAATACCAAGAATGGGACCGATCGGAAAGCGCCGGAGAACCCCCACATGAGAATCGGATCCAGGCATCCAATCGAGCGGGACCACCTCACCGGGAATGCGCCGCGCCTCTTCAGCCGCGACGGTAAAGGTTTGCACGGCCCGGCTGACTTCTCGTTTCGCATCGGTGATCGGCTTCCCCGCCTCGGCTGTGATCGTCGAAGCGAACTCGTCGCGCCGCTGGTAGATCAAGGCGGCGAGTTGTTGAAGCATGTCGTACCGGGCATGCGCCGGCAATCCGGCCATTACCGGAGCCGCACTGACCGATGACACCACAGCCTCTTCGACATCGGTGTCCGAGGCCTGGGCGACATCGGCGATCGTTTGTCCCGTAAATGGGTTGACAACACGTGCCAGCTGATCGCCTTGCTTCCACTGACCGTGAATGAGAAATGGACGGGGCTCCTGCACTCAAATACTCATGTGGGAATCTTGAAGGTCTAGTCCGTTGTCTCGACCGATGTGGCGGATTCAACGGAGGGTTCATCGGTGGTCGACG
>JAOUPN010000097.1 GCA_029879905.1 Nitrospira sp.
TGCTCTTCCAGATGCTTGAGCGCTTTCTGGAGTTTGTCGTAATCGATCATCCCGATCTTCCTTTTGTCCCTGGCTCCACCAGCACCTACGCCCTAACAGAATGCTGAAAAAGTCCGCCAGCGGCGTTCTCGCATCATTCAGAGGCTCAACGTACCGAAGCGTACGCCTCGCCTCTTCACTCGCTGCGGCCTTGCTGGACGGCCATTTTGAGCATCCTGTGGTTCAGACACATTCACAACCAATCGATGAGATTTCCGTGATGTATGATGCCTAAACTCAGCTTTTCCGCAACCTGCTAAATCTGTTACCCGCCAAACCCCAATTTCTTCAGATTATCAGCGATGGCTACATCGAGCTTCACAGCTTCCGCCTGCTGCTCCCGCAAGGTTTTGGCAAGACGCTTCATCTTATCCTCAAACGGCTCGCCGTCGTCCTCGACAGCCTCTGCGCCGACATAACGGCCCGGGGTCAGCACATGGCCATGCTTACGAATGTCTTCCAGCTTTGCCGCTTTGCAGAAGCCAGGGATATCTTCATACGCGGTTCGTCCTTCGACATGCTCAGGCCGAACGGCTTCCCCTTCGGCTTCTCTCAGGGCAGGCTTGTCACCTCGCCAGAGGTGGTAGGTTCCGGCGATCTTGGCAATATCAGCATCGGTCAGCTCCCGATGTACACGATCCACGAGCGTGCCCATCTTACGCGCATCAATGAAGAGTGTTTCGCCACGACGGTCTCGGAATCCATGCCCTGAGCCTGTCGAACGGGGGCCATTCCTCTTATTGCGCGCGAGGAACCAGAGGCACACCGGAATCTGCGTGGAGTAGAATAACTGCCCCGGCAGCGCGACCATGCAATCCACCAGGTCAGCCTCGATAATGTTCTTCCGAATCTCCCCCTCATTGGATTGATTGGAGGACATCGAGCCATTGGCCAAGACAAAACCTGCCAGCCCAGTGGGTGCAAGGTGGTGGATGAAGTGCTGCACCCAGGCATAGTTGGCGTTGCCGGCTGGCGGCGTGCCATAGACCCAGCGCTTGTCGTCCTTCAGTAACTCGCCGCGCCAGTCGCTGTCGTTGAAGGGCGGGTTGGCCAACACATAGTCGGCCTTCAAATCAGGATGGGCGTCATGGTGAAAGGTATCGCCGTGGCCGATCTGGGCATCGATGCCCCGAATGGCGAGATTCATCTTAGCCAACCGCCAGGTGGTGTAATTCGACTCCTGGCCGTAGATAGAGATATCCCCAAGCTTGCCGCTGTGGGCCTCGATAAACTTTTCGCTGCTCACGAACATCCCGCCCGAACCACAGCAGGGGTCATAGACACGGCCCTTGTACGGCGCGAGCATTTCGACCAGTACACGGACGACCCGGGAGGGCGTATAGAATTGTCCCCCCTTCTTGCCCTCGGCGCTGGCAAACTGTGAGAGGAAGTATTCGTAGACCCGCCCAAGAATATCTTTCGCTCGATCTGCCGGGCTGCCGAGACCAATTTCACTCACCAAGTTGATGAGCTGACCAAGCCGCTGTTTGTCGAGGCCTGGACGAGCGTAATCTTTCGGTAGCACGCCCTTCAGCGACGGATTGTCCCGCTCGATGGCGCTCATCGCATCATCGACGATCGTGCCGATTATCGGTTGCGGAGCGTGAGCCTTGAGGTATGACCACCGCGCCTCTTTTGGTACCCAGAAGATACGCGCGGCCTTGTATTCATCAGGATCTTCCGGATCAGCCCCCTGCTTCCTTTGCGCTTCAAGTTCGGCGTGCTTCGCCTCAAAGGCATCAGAGATATACTTGAGGAAGATCAGGCCGAGAACGACGTGCTTGTACTCCGCCGCGTCCATATTGTTGCGGAGCCCATCAGCCATCTGCCACAGCTTGGCCTCAAACCCGAGATTCGCTCCCGTGTCAGATTTTGAACCGCGCTTCTCTTTCTTACCCATCACCCCTCTATGTTCGGTCTTGCTCCTAACCAATCCAGCAATCAGATAAGACACCCTGTTGGGCACAGAACACGTGTAAGGAGTCTTCCTGCAGCCGATTCACATGCCGCCGAAGAATACCTTCATTCGCGCATGAAGTCACCACCTCTTTAGCTTCCCGAGCAGAATGCGCCGACTTGATCCCTATCGCCTTCTCCTCTCGTGCGAGAAGCGCCGTTTCGGTTTTCTCTCCCACGCCGGACTGAGCCGAGCTGTTCACTCAAAGGCCAGCAGTTTGCAGAACAGGTTGAGAAGTCGCATCTCGTCGATTGACCCTGGGACGGCTTGGCTGATGCGCGGATCGGCGACGACGACGGCCAGGCATTGGGCCCGTGAGATGGCCACCTATACCAGCCAACCCTGATCGGCAAAGCTGTAGATGTTCTCGTCGGCAAGGATGAGGTGATCCAACCGATTGAGGCCGAGCAACTGGCCCGCTTCTCGCAGCCGTTTGGTCAACACACGATCCTCTTGGCTCGGCGTCACATCGCCGGACGGATGGTTATGTGCACAGATCCATCCCGCAGCATTCATCAAGATCAACGGCTTAAAGACTTCGAGTAAGCTTTCGAGGTCTGGTCTTACAATCACATATTGGATTCCGTGCGGCACACGGCGTTCGCCTTGGATTATTGGCCATCACGGGCTTCCTCCCTGCGCCTCGCCATCCCAGTATTCGCGGTAGGCATTGACGTAGTCAGCCGTCGCAGCCGGGTCGATGTCCCAATAGTGGCGGCAGAGTTTCTCTGTACATCTCCAGCACCGGTCCATGCCCGCAAAAAGCGAGGAGGCAGTCCAGCGTGTGTTCGATGTGCCGGATATCGCGGCTGCTGCTGCGCAGAATATCATCAACCACCGGCGCCAATTCCCGCGCTGCCCGCTGCTGAAGATCACGCATACTGCCCGCGAGGATGCGTATCGCTTGCATGGTGTCGTCGTTCACGGCAGTGCCTCTGAGCCTGAACCCCGTCTAGCCGCCTGCTCCCGCGCATGCTCGATCGCTTGATGCAGTCGCGCACGCAGCACAGGCAGCGGCGGCAACTCGGTGAGGTACTCGCTCACGCGGATGGATTTGGCGTCGAGCTGAAGCAATTCTACCTGCTCGGCATCGGCCGAGGCACACAGGATGAGTCCGATCGGAGATTCCTCGCCTGGAGCGCGTTCGTGTTTATCCAGCCAGCGCAGATACAGCTCCATTTGGCCCACATGCGCGGGCTGAAAAGACTCCAATTTCAATTCAACGGCAATCAGCCTATGGAGGTGGCGATGGAAAAAGAGCAGGTCAAGATGAAAATCGTCCTTGCCCACAGTCATTCTCTTTTGCCGGGCAACGAAGGTGAAGCCGGTGCCCAGCTCCAGCAACACGCCTTCGATCTCACGCAAGACCGCGCTCTCAAGATCACGTTCGCTGTACGCGCCTTTGAGGCCCAGCAGGTCGAGCAGATAGGGATCGCGGAAGACGGTGTCGAGGCTCATCTGTCCACCGCGAAGCTTGCCGATCTCCGCTGAAATAACGGCTTTCGGTTTTCTCGACAGTGCGGTGCGCTGAAACAACATGCCGCCGATCTTCTGCCGGAGCGTGCGCACATCCCAACGTTCGATTCGGCACATCTCCGCGTAGAAATCGCGGGCGAGCGGGTCCTTGATGGGCAGCAGCGCGTGAAAATGGGACCAGCTCAATTGTCGTGAGAGCGCCACGACAATTTTCTCATCCGAGAATAACTGCGCGAACTGGATCATGCGGGCGATTTCGGCATAGCTAAAGCCGCGCCCGTACTCTGCCGTCAATTCTCGTGACACGGTCACGAGAATCTGTTTCCCGTACGCAGCCCGGCTGCCCTGCAGATTTTCTCTCACCAGTCGCCGCCCCACGTGCCAACAGAGCACGCTCTGAGTGGATTGTGCGACCGAGGCAATCCGTAGGCGGGCGGATTGGATGAGGCTGCGCAGATCCGAGAGGAGACCCGCCGCATCAACGACCACAGGCACTGGCTTCGCAGTAAGCGGATTGCGCTGCGTGCGTACCTTCTGCTGTCGCGCTAATAGCTTATGCGGTTTCGGTGAAGGGCTGGCCTTCTTCTTCATGGCTTGACGCCCTTGAGCTGTTCATCAAGCAGCCCCTCTATCTCTTTCCCAAAAGAAACGATCGTGTAATACATTGCTTGATCCACTGGGGGGGTTGCACTCCATCCCAGCCATCGTTTTGCGAATACATACCGCTGCAGAATACCTTCATTCATTTACGAAGTCACTCTCCATTTAGCCTTCCAATCAGAAGGCACTTTCGGTCCTCATTGCCCCTATCTCGATGGAAGAACCACTCGTACCTTTCACTCCCACGTTGAATTAATCCAGTTCATTCATGCTCCACCAGTTTGCAAAAGAGATTGATGAGCGTCATTTCGTCGATGGACCCTGGGACGGCTTGGCTGATGCGCGGATCGGCCACCACGACGGCCAGGCATTGTGCACGTGAGATGGCCACGTTGATGCGGTTACGATCCAGAATGAACGCGAGCCCTCTGGAGCCGTATTCGCCGTAGCTCGAACAGAGCGACAGGATGCAGACGGCTACTTCTTGTGCATGAAATGTATCCACAGCCCACGCCCTCTGTAGCCATACGGCTTGAAGCTCCAGGACCTGTGCATTGTTGGGGGGGGGGATAAAGAAAACATCGTCCAGCATCCAAGGGTACTGGGTGGTGAATTGGGCTGATCAGATGTATGGACGCAACGGCTCGGGCTACGCTGCGTGGCGGCCCTTGCCTTTCTCCCTTCTGCGAATGGCTTTGGCAAGGTCGGTGGCTGTCGCACCCAGGAGTAAGAGTGCGGTCACCAAGAGATCCATTGACACAGAGGGGTCTCCGGCTTCCATTTTGGCGACACGGGATTGGCTGGACCGAAGCTGTGCGGCTAACTGAACTTGGGACAGGCCACATTTCTGCCGCCGTTCGCGCAAGCTGCGGCTGAGTCCCAACTTCATTTCAATGAAGGCCGCCTCTGCATTCGAGAGACCGAGGAATTCCTCGACCGACCCCACTACCCACCCGGCCGCTTCCAGCTTTGTTCGTTTGGTATGTTTCATTGCAAGACTCCTATGATTCCATCGCCCTATCATAGTCTCTCAACCGACGTCGGCAGGTTTCAATCACCGACTGTGGGGTCTGCTCCGTTTTCTTTTTGACGACTTCCAGGATGAGGATGGCGTCGGCATCGACTCGATACATAATCCGAAATGTTCCAGACGTATCGTTGATCCGTAACTCATGACATCGCGCGCCAATGACCGGCATGGGCCGTGAGGGTGGAAGTCCGAGAGAGGCTCCCTCCTGTAACAGTCTCAAGAGATATCCCGCTTCAAGGCGCGCCTTTTGTGAAAAGGGCGGAGTTTTAATCTCGCCCTTGAGCCACACAAGAGGCATTTCCTTCCGGTCTGCCATCACTTCCCTCTCTACTTAATGGAGCATAATATGTCAGAGCTGACATATAGTCAACCCGTAGCACTTCCTCCTTGCTCGAAGAGCCAAGATGGGGAAGTGCTGAGTGCTGAGATATAATTCAGGACTGAGTAACGAGGACTGAGACGGGTATGACTCGACAAAGGCCGGGGTTTCGGGTTTCGGGTCTTCCGTTTCACGTTTCACGAGCCGCAGGCACGAGGACTGAGCCACGAAGAGCGTCTTGAGCACGACTGACAGGTGACGCTCTTCTCCCTCGGAATCCGTTTCACGTTTCACCTTTCACGTCTTCCGTTTCACGCCTCACGTTTCACCTTTCACGATTCACCTTGATCCCATAAGAACAGTCGCTCGGGTCTTTTCCTCACAACCGTTCACTCATACGCCACCAGTTTGCAGAAGAGGTTGAGAAGTCGCATCTCGTCGATGGACCCAGGGACGGCTTGGCTGATGCGTGGATCGGCGACGACGACGGCCACTTTGATCATGACCTGACAAGACGGGTGAATACTGACTGGGGTGCTTATCGCGATGCCCGTTTTGTTTTCAGCACCTTCATGCCCTTTTCCGTCAGCCGATATTTCTGCAGACGGCTCTGGGGTTTATCGGGAATGGTGCGTTCAATGAGACTCTGTGCCAGTAAGTCTCGAATGGCTTTGTGAAGCTGTCCGGATATCTGTTTTTGCTTCAACGCTTTGGACAGAGGAGCTTTCCCCATTGGTCCCTTCTTCAACATCACCAGAACCCGATGCTCCAGCGACTCTAGCTCTGACTCTAGCCGTGACTCTGACTCCGACTCTAGCTGCGACGGGTCCGACGCAGCTCCAACCATCGGCAGCTGAAACGTCACGACAAGGAATCCCTGCCGTTCCTCAAACGTGGGCGGAGGTACCCCATGGCGCATGCACTCCTGGATGACACGATTGGTCCCACGGCCCCACATTTCCACCGCGCCGGTGCGATGGAAGGCTTCGGCAATCAAGGGATTCCGCAGCTCGGATAGATGCGGGCCGGAGAGCTGCTCCACGGTAATACCGGTCGGCAACCGCCCGTAACTGCGAATCTCAATTCGGTCGTCAAAGACAACAATCGCCACGTGCCCGCCTGAGTAGGCATAGTCGCGATGCATGACGGCATTCACGAGAATCTCCCGAAGTGCATCTGGAGGAACCGGGAGCCGATCCTCTCGAAAAATCTGACCTGCCGGGAAGCGGGCTCCGAGCGGAAGCGTTCGATCGAGAAACGCCATCCCTTCCCGAACCATGGCGAAGGCGTGCAGATGTTCCTGCCGGTTATCTACAATCTCTCCCGTAATGTCACTGCCCCGAAACCGCCCCATTTTAAGCAGGCACTGCGGATAGTCCGACAGAAACTGCCTCCCGTATAGCACTTGTGCGGCTTGGGTCAGTACTCCGTTGCGGCGCAATCCCAGGCGGTCGAGAATGTCCCCGATGTTCCGACTGGCCTCTGCGGAAATGCGCCTCTGTTGTATCGCCAACTCACGAGTCCGAAGAATCTCTTCTCGGTCGAGGTCCTTGATCTGCACACCTGTTGCGGGCTGGTTTTCCCATCGCCGAAGCGCATGCGAGCGATCCAGGAGAAGCTGTTCATACTTCTCCTGAGACATTTTTCTAGTCGTGTTCCCCACCCGCTCATAGGGGCGTCCTTCAAAGGTAAACGGGATCGAGTCTGATGTGCCTTCGACCCGCAAGGCCAGCACTGCCCGATCTCCCCCACTCAACATGCGTTCAACTGGGATATTGACGGGCGGTTCGAACCGGTCCATCGATTGGGCGATCTCTCGCAACGTTTGCTCAGTGACATGCTGCCCTTCCGCCTTCCCATCCGGTCGTACACCGAAGAGGACGATCCCTCCTGACCCATTTAGAAAGGCACAGACTGTTTGCAGCGCCTCCCGCAATTCACCAGTGGAGCGCTTAAACTCCACGGTGGGTCCTTCTCCCTCCTTGACTAACCGGCTCAGTTCCTTGAGCGAGGCGAGTGATCGTGGGATCATTTCATGGTCCATCGAAAGGTACACACTTGCCGCGAGCGTACTTGTTACTGCAGCGTTCCCTCAACCTCGGCGATCCGCTGTTCGTGACACAACAAAGCGCCAGGAACCATTCCTTGTCAATTTAATTGCCGCTGCAGATTATCTCTATTTGTATATGAAGTCACCACCCGTTTCGCTTCCCGAGCAGAACCATACCTTTACCCGATCAGAGAAGTCATTCGGGTCTTTTCCTCACAACCGTTCACTCATACGCCAGCAGTTTGCAGAACAGGTTGAGGAGTCGCATCTCGTCGATGGACCCAGGGACGGCTTGGCTGATGCGCGGATCGGCAACGACGACGGCCAGGCATTGTGCACGTGAGATGGCCACGTTGATGCGGTTACGATCCAGAATGAACGCGAGCCCTCTGGAGCCGTATTCGCCGTAGCTCGAACAGAGCGACAGGATGCAGACCGGCGCTTCTTGCCCCTGAAATTTATCCACACTCCCCACCCGTGCTCCCTGTGGCAATGTAGCTTGAAGTGCACGGACCTGCGCATTGTAGGGCGCAATGAAGAGAAAGTCTTCGAGGGTCAGCGGTCTGGTGCTCCCCTCTTTGGTCTGATAGGGACGACCGAGCAGTTCGTGATAGATGGCGAGGATCCGTGTCACTTCTTCGTCGCTGCTTTGGGTATTGCCGTCATGCTCGACCGGGCTGAAGATGATGCCCTGTTCCTGCGTGATGAAATGGGTTTTCCCTTGGGACAGATCGATCCGCTGGCGGGCGCAGTCAGGATGAGAAACCAGGCGGCCCTCGTACATGCTTTCGGAGATAAAGCGGCAGACGGAAGGATGCATGCGGCGGGATTCGCCGAGAAAGAGGCCATAGTCCGGCGGAACCACGGGATGAAAGACCGGCTGATCCGGTGCGCTGGCCTTCGTATCTTTCAAGGCATATTGCAGCACGGATAAGCCGGCATCGCCGGGATGCGCCCCTTGGATCGGCTGTTCTAATTGCATCTGATCGCCGATCAGCACCAGATTCCTAGCGCACCGTGCCATGGCGACGGCATTGGCGAGCGAGACCTGTCCGGCTTCATCGATGAAGAGATAATCCAGCTGGCCTTCCCATTCTGGTCTGGTGAAGAGCCAGGCAGTCCCACCAATGACGCCGCCTCTGTAGGCGCCGTACGCCTCGCTTGAGCCGGCCACATACTGGATACCTGGGTTGACGGCTAAGAGCGCCTCTGCCCCGTCACCTCCGACCTTGAGGCCCTGCAATTCCATACCTGCGATCCGCGCCCCCTTTGCACATTCCTCCATCAACGTGAGCACAGCCTTGTGGCTGTTCGATGCAATGCCGATCTTGAGGCCCATCTGAAGCAACAACAGCATGACCTGGCCGGCGGTGAAGGTCTTGCCCGTCCCCGGTGGCCCCTGAATGACCAGACAGTCTCCGGACATCGCGATGGCGATACGAACGGCGTTGTCTATCACAAGCGTTCCCGCCCCCTGCATCATCGCCGCCGGAGGACGACGTTCCAAAAGCGCAAAGACCGGCGGATGCAGCGCTCTTGATAGTTGGCCGCTCGCCACTGCGGTAAGGGCCTCGGGGATGGGAGCGGGATTCACATATTCATCAGGAAGCACAGACCCCTGTCGGGGAAAGATCCCGTCGCATTTCTCGTTCAAACTCTTTTTCCCGATCTTCAGCTCTAACCGGCCCGCGTCCGTGTCCAGCGATAGAAGAGTAAACTTTGCATCGAGATTGTGGGTGAACATCACCTGCTTACGATCGCCCGCGGCCAGTTTACATTCCTGCGACGGATCACATGCATAGGCCTGCACGAGCGATTGTTTGTGCGGTACGGGATCGCCTGTGGCCTGTATGCCTTCAATGCAACCAGGATCGTCACGGAGTTCATCCGGTGTAGCATCGGCCCGGTCGAACATGCGCCACCAGACAGGCTTGGCCTCCCGCCGATGAAAGTCGATCACCTGGGCAAGCACCTCAGCACACAGGGTCTTCTGCTGACGGAGCGCAGCCGCCGTCTCCAATCTGGCAACCGTCTCCGGCGACAGTTCCGGTGGTGCTGTCGGAGCCGCCTCAGCCGTCTGCAGTGCCGTCGCAATCTGATGTGTCTCGGCTACCGTCCTGAGCCACCGCAGCAACTCGCCCGTCGATCGGCAATCATCTTCGTTGTAGTCGCGGATGGCTTTCAGGATGTCGCTCTGTTGCCAGTCCCTCGACTGTTGGCTTTCGATCCACTGCGCATACTGAACCATGGAGTCCGCGGCGGTTGCCACGTCCGTGGTACGTTTAGGCCTGTAGAGCCGCTCCACGGACTTGATCGAATAGCTGTCCTCGCCGATCCGCACCGCGTGGCGGACAACCTGATAGAGATCGACAAACACCCCGTTCCGCAACAAGGCATCGACCTGATCCTGCCTGGTGTCGTGCGCGGTGCTCAGCCGTCTCACGGCGGACACCTCGTAGGCCGCATAGTGATAGATGTGCATGCCGGGATGGGCCTGCCACCGCGCATAGACCCAGTCGATAAACCCTTCCAGCGCTCGCCGCTCTTCCTCCCGATCATGCGCCCACCAGTCCCGAAAGTCCCAGGTCTCCGCCTGTCCGTTCCTTGTACAGACGCCGAACAGATATTCCAGCCCGCCCGGCGCCAGCGGATACCCCTCCATGTCGAAGAACACATCTGCCGGATGGTCGGGAGGCAGTGTGGCTAGACCAACCGGTTCGCCGTTCATGCCGGTTTGAGGAAGCAGTTCATATCGCGGCGGTGCCTCGGGCGTAGAGACCCGGTCCATCCGCGTCTGATCCTGCAGACGCGCTTGCGCGACAAGCTTCTCCAACGAGTCCTTGTTGAGTTTGGGCACGCTGATGCCTGCTGCGGCAGCCAGCTCCTTCACTGTTGCGATCCCTGCATGCTGCAGCTTCTTGATTTGGCCGGTGGTGATGCCGGCGACCTGCACGAGGTGATCCCGCTCTTGAAAGAACTGCTCCGCATGGGAGGCCCACCGCCCATGATCGGCCCGCGGAAGCGGTTCCGGACGATCGGCCGGATCACCAGTAAACCCATCCTGCATCGCCAGGAACCCGGCCTTGAGACAGCGGTAGTAATGGAGGAAGTCTTCAACGCGATAGGCTACCCGTTCCTTCGTGCCCAGGATCACGCCGAACCGATCGGACAGCGAGCGGTCGAGCATGCCGGCGAGCATCTCCCTGTAGCAACAGAGTTGAATGATGAAATAGGGCCTGGGCGAACGGGCAAGCTTGTTGTCCCAAACCTGATAGCGGCCTTGCTCATCGAGGAGGAGAAAGTCGGCGAAGCCGGCAAAGCGACCATGTTCCAGAGCCGCCTGGTAGATGACGGGCGAGTTCGCCTTGAGCGCGGCCAGGGTCTGCTCATAGGCCTGTGCCGGATCCCGACCGAGGATCTCCATGACGGGACCGGATGCTTTGAACTCTTCCAGCACGACCTGTACCAG
>JAOUPN010000446.1 GCA_029879905.1 Nitrospira sp.
ATTCCCGTGGCGGCGGTCGCCTATGACGTCATCGATGTTCAGCATGGTGGAACGGTTGAAGGAACCGTGACCTTGACGGGTGCGGTCCCCGAGCCTAAAGGATTCAATCTCATCACGTTCCCCGACCCTGCCTATTGCGGCCGTATTTCAAATGGTCGTGGTTGGCGACTGCTTCGAGATTTTGAGGTGGATACTCGCGGCGGCTTGAAGGACGCCATTGTCTTGCTCGAAGGTGTGGAGTCCGGCAAGCCGTTCGAAACATCTGTTCCGCTCATCGAAGCCCGAGACTGTAAATTCTTGCCGTTTATGACGATTGTTCGGAACGGGCACGCAGTGGAAGTCGTCAATATGGATCCCGTCATGCACGATATCCAAGGCTATGAAACATCGCTTCAGGCAGGAGCACGTGTGCTCTTTAATACGCCGCTCATCATGAACCATCAGCATCAGCGTGGTGATCTTCATGCCCGGCATAATCATGCCCCGGGCAAATCGTTGGTAGGACCGGTCTATCTGAACAAGGGGCGTCGGACATTCTATATGCAGTGCGGGTTTCATGCCTATATGGAAAGTTGGGCCATGGCCGTCAATAATCCCTATTACGCCTTGACCGATGAGCATGGAGCATTTTCTATCGAGGATATTCCTCCCGGCACCTATCAAATGGTGGCCTGGCATCCTCAGACGGGTCCGGGAGTGACGACAACGGTGACGATCCCGTCTCGCGGGAAAGTGACTCAAGCGCTTTCGTTGCCGGCTCCGAAAGGAAATAGAACGGCCTATCAGGTTGTGAACAACCCGCGATTCGGTCCGGATTCCTTGGGGTATCCCGTTGAAATAGAGCCGTTGGTGGAAGTGCAGCAGTGAGCTTCATCTGGGAAACATGTCTCGGGAAAAGTTCCGGCCGCTCGTCGGCCGAACGTTTGATCATGAGATGCAGGACCTTGCTCCCAGACCGAAAGGTGTCGAACGGAGACGCTCGTATCGTGCAAGGTGAAGGCGTCGGCCGTCATTGCACCGAATTCCCCAAAACGCCTTTGCGGGATCCCGCTAGCCGTCTCAGGCGACTGCGTACGCGTGAGAACCGACAAGATCGATGGTGTGAATGTACAGGCCGTGGCAGTAGTCACGCGGCTGGACGGAAATACGAAAAGAAATCCGAGGTCAGGTGGATGGCATGGATGACGTGCATGGTCGTCTTGATGGCCTGTCTGGAGGCTTCGGTGTCGTGGGCAGCTGAACCGGTCGCAGAGGTGAGTGCCGTTCAGCGTCTCTATGACAAGCAAGAGTATCAGAAGGCGCTTGACGAAATCGGGAAACTCAGCCCTTCCAAAGCTGCCCTTGCCGATGTCAGACGAGTGAAGATTCAATCCTTTCTCAGGCTTGGGAATCCGAAAGAGGCTCTTGTAGAGTATGACAAGTTAGAACATGCGTTGAAGCAAGACGATACGTTCCTTCTGCGCGAAATTGCCTTGGGATTTGTCCTCGTGTTGACGAAAGATATGCGGGAGCAGATGCGAGGGGTAGCCTATACGGCGTTGAAGGACTGGCAGAGCCCGGAGGCCGTGCCGTTTCTTGAAGATGGGCTGCTTGACGGATCGGGCTTGGTTCGCACTCTGGCAGCCGAAGGCCTTGCAAAATTGGAAAAGGGGCGGCGCTCGGCGAGATTCCGTCAGGCGATCGAGGATGAGGCGGTTTTGGTCAAGGAGGCGGTTCTCAAGGGTTTGGGCCGGTCAGGGGATGCCTCAGTCGTCGCTCTGGCGGAGCCGGCGATGAAGGAACCGGAAGTGCGGGTTCGGGTAGCGGCTGCAGAGGTCCTCTGCCGGTTCGGTCGTCAGCAAGGCTGCGAATCGCTGGAGCAATCCGGACGGTCCCCTAATCCCGACGAGCGTAATGCGGCGATTCGTGCGTTAGTCAATCTGAAGAGCGCGGAGCTCTCATCAGTCCTCCTTGAAGCCAGCCGACACAAGCAACCGTCGGTGCGCGGGGCGGCCGCGATGGGGTTGAGTCATATCCCCGCACCGGAGGCAGTAGCCGCGTTGGTGCGACTGCTGAAAGACCCGCTTCCTCCTGTTCGCGTTTCGGCTGTCGTCAGTCTCGGACAACTTCAAGGTGTCGATACCGTGTCTTCGCTACGGACAGTTCTTGATGACCATGATGCGTCGGTGAGGGCGTTTGTCGTCGGAAGCCTGTTGGAGCAGGGGGAACCGTTTAATGTGGTGGCTGCCGCGATCTCGGAATTGTCGAATGCAAAGAGTACGGCGATACGTGCCGCGCTTGCCCGTGCGCTAGGCAGCGCTACGGGGAAGAATCGGCTATCCGCTCGGTTGGCATTGGAATCGTTGATGGCGGATACCATTCCTCGTGTGAGAATTGCGGCAATTAAATCGATTGCCAAAGTCGACGGAAAGAATGCGGTGACGACTCTTAAAAAAAGCCTGCATGATACCGATGATGCCGTTCGGGCAGCCACCGGAGGAAAGCTGTTGCATGCCATGCTCGAACAGAAATAGCGATCAAAGGACCGCGCGGCGATCAGGGGTCCGGTTGCGGCATGACCCACGTCTGTGTTGTTTTGAATGAAGGAGTACACACCGATGCTTGTTCTGCTCTTGTTGGCCTCGACGGCTTTCAGCGTTCTGTGTGATGTCGAACTCGTGACGGCGGCGGATCAACCGTCTCAGGCTCAGCAGACGCAGCCGGTAGGGAAAGACGGTGCGCCCATGGTCGTGGTGCCGTCAGGGGAGTTTCCCATGGGAGTGCCCGAAGGTGATCGGGACGGCGGACGCGACGAGTATCCCCGCCATCAGGTTTTTGTGGATACGTTTTATATGGACGCATTCGAAGTGACGAACGGCCGCTACCTTGAATTTGTCAAAGCCACGGGTCACCGTGTGCCGCAAAATCCCACGAACCCGACAAGAAACCTGTGGCAAGGCGATGCCATCACGGATTCGTTGGCTGATCGTCCTGTCATTAATGTGGATTGG
>JAOUPN010000447.1 GCA_029879905.1 Nitrospira sp.
CCAGCAGATGAAAATGGTTATCCATCACGCAGTAGGCGTGCAGCAGGAGATGAAAGCGGTCGACGACATGTCCCAGCACGCCGAGAAAGCGCTGGCGGTCCGCGGCATCGAGGAAGATGTTCTGCCGGGCGTTGCCCCGTGCGGTGACATGATACAGGGCGCCCGGATATTCGAGGCGCAGTGGTCGAGCCATGCGCGACAGTCTAGCGCCGCCATGATGCACAAAGCAAGATCTGACCCCTATCTGATTCTCCCGGACTGGACGCAACTACTTGGGTTGGTCCTGGGCGCAACGGAACCCGATCGCCATGTTCCGTTCCGTCGGGACAGCACCAGTCCGAACTGTGGGTCGAATCCCGTACCAGAGATTGTTCCAGCCTCCCCCACGGATCATCCGGTATTGCCCACTCGACGGGCCAGTTGGGTTCCGCTCTGGGCTCGTCCGATAATACAGGCCGTCATACCAATCCGCCGTCCATTCGGCCACATTACCCGTCATATCGAACAGGCCAAATGGATTAGCCTCATAGGATCCCACCGGCGCGGTGGTCACATAGCCATCATGGTACCCGGCGATGATGACCGACAGAAGGGACCTAGCACTCTCGTCCGCAATATTGGCAACCTGGCGCGTGGTGGCCGAGAAGTTTCCCCACCAATAGACGGTCACTGTGCCAGCCCGAGTGGCATATTCAAACTCGGCCTCCGTCGGCAACCGCTTGCCCACCCACCGGCAATAGGCCTCCGCATCATGCCACGACACAGTGACGACTGGATGATACGCCCGTCTGCTCGCAAACACCTCCGTCCCCGCTTCTGGCCGCCGCCAGGTAGCCCCTTTCGTCTCTCGCCACCCTTGGCCATTAATCGCCACCATTGCCGAGCCCTCTTTCTCGGCTGTGGTCTGATAGCCGGTATTCTGCACAAATCGCTCGAACTGTCGGTTCGTGACTTCGTAAGGGTCCAGGTAAAACGGATCGAGCGTCACCTGATGACGTGGCTGGGCCGAGAGGACCCAGCCGTAGCAGGATGCTGCCTCTTCTTTGGCTATTTTCTTGCAATCCTCAATGGCCCGAAGCCCATCATTCTCATTGATCCCCATCCAGAAGGTGCCGCCAGACACCAGGACCATCGGAGCCCCCTCTTGGCCAATGCGCACCTGGGCACGTTGCGCGGATGGGCTGGAGGGCCGAACGCGCCCCTCGGCTTGTGACGCCCCCTCCTCTGTATTCACACGTTGCCCAGCCACCGACTCTGGTAGTACCGCAGGCTCGCCCGTACTGGACTTTCCCTCAACCGTAGCCCTGGCACTAGGATCCGCCTTGCTATCGCTACGACTCGTCTCCTCCGTTGTGGAAACCTGCGCCCCCCGCTCCGCCTCCCTATTCCGGTTCGATAACTCCATAAGAATCAAGAGGCTCGATAGGAATATCCAGAGGGATGCCGTCAGGATCACTGCATACAGTATCAATACCCTCAATCGAATTCGTGTGAGTTCCGCGCTTTCATCCGCAATTGTTCTGGTTGGATGCCAGGCCTTCCTCAGGCTCAACAACCGCTTCGCCTCATTTTCCGAGGTGTACAGCATGTATATGGAGAACGTAACAAAGATGAGTGCCCCAGCCATTGAAATGATGATCTCCGTCATAACATCTTCAGCAGGAGGCGATGCTGGAAATATGATCGTAACTGCTCTAATAACCAAAAATATTGTTCGGCCTTGGGGGACCAGGAACATCCGGAACAGAGGTATGGAGTCCGCTATCGAATAGACCAAGTGCCTGACTGATCATGATCGAGGCTGTGGAACCAGCTAGGATTCCTATACCACCACCTAACCCGCCACCAACTGAACCGCCTATCAAACCCGAAACTGCCCCTATCTTCATGGCATTCGGATCTCCGCCAGACTGAGCCCCTGCCACTGCTGCTCCACCAAGCCCCCCAAGATAACCGCCGAGAATTATGCTCGGGGCTCCAGGTTCAAGGGAAACTAATGTCCCTAGGCCACACCCGATAAGCCCTCCTACTATGGCACCTTGAACAGGCTTTTTAGCGCCTATTGCCCCACTGACGGCTCCCAGGCCACAACCCAAAATGATAGCCGTCGCACTCGGATTGTGTCCACTGGGATCGGTCCTAAGAATGGGGTTTTGCCCAACATAGCCGTATAAGTTCGGATCCCCACCACGCAAACCAATTGGGTCTTCTGAAATGAACCTTGTCAACCGCGGCTGGTAATACCTCGCCCGATAATAATACAGCCCCGTCCCATCCTGTTCCCGCCCGGTGTACTGGAACGCATTCGACGACGTTCCGGTGACGGTCGTCTTCCCGAACGGCTCATAGCCATACGTTGTGGCCGATGCACCTTGGCCATCACTCAAGGCCAGCGCACTCCCCAGGGCATCCGTATGGTAGAACTCGTTGCCGGTGCCGGTCTGCCGAATGAACGGTTCGTCAATAGTGAGCGAGCGGAGATAGTTTGCCCCGACCGCGCCACCACCGATCTCGGCGGCGATGTCATTCCCATCATACAAGAATTGTGACGTAAGGCTCCCCACGGCTTTGCTGGTCCGTCGGCCTAAGACATCGTAATTGAATGTCGCCGTCGAGCCCCCTGAGATCCCGGTCAACCGATTCCGCGCATCCCATTGATAGGTATTCACGCCATCATTCGTCAGATTCCCGTTGGCATCGTAGGTGAGCGTGGCCCCGGCAAATGCCGTCTGCTCATTCGCTGCATCGTAACTGGCACTCGCCACGTCGCTCGGCAACAGACTCGCCGTCCCGTTGCTGCGCGTCAGACTCGTCCGATTCCCTACTGCGTCATATTGATAGGTCAAGGCGTCGATGATCCCCCCCGGCCCTTGATGCAAGATATCCGTCACGCGCGACGCCACATCGTAAGTATAGCTGACGGCTGCCAGTTCGGAGTACTGAGCGCAAGTCAATCCCCAAAGTGTCAGCGGGAATCGTTATCTT
>JAOUPN010000448.1 GCA_029879905.1 Nitrospira sp.
CCTGCCTCAATGACAAAGGGGTTGCCGCGATAGACGGCCGGCGGCCGGCTGACCGCCGTGTAAAATTCTCCCTTGATCTGTTTATAGAGGCCGGAGAGAATCGCTTTCTCGCCGATAGGGGAAATACAATTGGTCGGCGGCGTCATAATCTTGGTCTCTTGAATCGTCCGATAGAATCGTTCGGCATTGCTCCCTATCAAATCACGCGGCTTTGCGTGAGACGGAACCTTCGCCGCTTTGCAGATGTCCTCGGCCAATTGCGGCGACACCCGACAAAAATCGCTGGCCAAAAACCCTGAGATTGAATGACTCTTGGTATCTTGCAGCATCTTGAGGAACATGCCGAACTCGATGCCGTAGGGATGCGGTTTGATCTCGCGCGGAGACGGCGGCAGCTCATGATACGCACGAGCATATTCCTTCACCTCTCCGTCCGGCGTCTGATACGTCAATTTGACATGAGGATTCCCGATGGACGTTTGCTCCAACCATTCTTCCACCGATGCCCGGCCCTTTTGGTATTTCCCCTCGACCTCCAACACCACCTGCGTACCCCGCGGCCGATCCCACTCGATCTGTTTGCTCTCGTGCACCAACGGCTCATTTTTCTTCGTATCGATCTGCACCTCGAAAAAATGTGCAGCGGCACGCGGGCCCGTACGGGAAATGATCTTGACCGGCTTGCCGGTCGTCAGTTGGCCATACATGCCGGCAGCTGAGATACCGATGCCCTGTTGCCCCCGACTCATGCGTAATCGATGGAACTTGGATCCGTACAACAACTTGGCAAAAATGCGGGGAATCTGCTGACGCACAATACCTGGCCCGTTGTCGGCCACCGTAATGCGAAAACGCGTAGCCTGGCTCGGCGCAACCGGTCCGCCGTTCGAGATCACCTCCAATTTGACGACCACGTCGGGCAAAATTCCGGCTTCTTCGCAGGCGTCCAGCGCGTTATCCACCGCTTCCTTGACGCAGGTCAACAACGCCTTACGTGGGTTGTCGAACCCCAACAGATGCCGGTTCTTTGTGAAAAACTCCGCGACGGAAATTTCGCGCTGCCGCGCACCCATTTCGACCGCAGTCACCGGCTCCGCCGTTTTCGATGCGGGTTTCTTTTGCGCGACTGGTTCAGGAGATCGTTGAGAAGCGGAAAGTTTCGCCTGTTGTTCCAAATCGGATTTCTTCTTCGTCGCCATTCATCCTCTCGTGAAACAGACCTGCACTGTTGGTACCACAAAATTCGGATGGAAACAATGGGACCGAATGGTGAACGGCAAAATCGAAGATACACCTAGAGGTGTGACGAATAGGCCCTATTGCATCACGGAAGGATCGCGCAAGTAGTAGGCAGGCTCCATCGTTTCTGCGGACCAGACTAAGACTTTCCGATCACGCGTCGAGATCACGAGATGTTTGCCTTCACTCGTCCAATGCAGATGGGCGGGCCGCTTTACATGAAACATCGCCCGTTTCACCTTAGCTGCCAGATCCCAGACGGACACGTATTCGCCGATCCGGGTGGCGGCCAGACGATGCCTCGGATCGACGAGCAATGAGGCGCCTAATTCGACGGTTTTCCCGTTATCCGTCACTTGAGTGTCCCGACGAGTGAAGGTATCCAACGTCGCCACAGGCCCATTCTTTTTCGTGTCCCAA
This sequence comes from Nitrospira sp., assembly GCA_029879905.1. Taxonomy (GTDB): domain Bacteria; phylum Nitrospirota; class Nitrospiria; order Nitrospirales; family Nitrospiraceae; genus Nitrospira_D. The sequence goes on from JAOUPN010000448.1 coordinate 1,660, forward strand.
ATCGTCAACGCAAACGCTTGAGGATCGGACGTTCCGGCTGAGGTCGCGAGAAGCGGCCGGCTCCCTCCGAGCGGAGACCAATTGTCAGGAAATCCTTGAGGCTTCTCTATCAGGCTCCATGACCCGATGTCCCAAACTACACGGCGGGCCTTGGAAGCGGTCATAAGCATCGAGCTGCCTTCAATCGTCGCAATGGACGAGACGACATCCCCCTGCGCATCGGGAGTGTTCTCGCAAGGCGCCTGATCACAGGTGCGATTGCCGATCTTTCCGGCTCCATGATGGAGGAGTTCCTTGACCACCCGTCGCGTTACAAGGTCCACGATGAACACCGTCGACTGTCCTCCCGCAACGGCCAGCATACGATTGCCCGGAAGAATCTGCAGGGCATTGACGGGGTGCGACTGACTCCTATAGGGCGGATATTCCTGCCAGGTGGTTGTGTCCCATAGCCGCACCTCGCCTTGTATCGTGCCGGCCGTCAAAATCGAGCCGTCGGAACTGAAGGCCAATGCGTTTGCCGGAGCCTGTAATTTCAATCGACGCAACAACAATCCGTTGAGCGGATCCCACACCTTCAATAAACCATCATCTCCCGCCGTGGCGATCAGAGGGGACGTCGGGGATCCGGCCACTGCACGGAGCCTCACGTCATGCACAAACGCAGACATCCCTGCGGTCTCGGCAATCGACGCCGCCTTGGTCGCAGATGTCCCGATGCGCCGAGCCAACACCGTCGCCTTCGGCAAACGTGAATCCAACACCAACTCCGGAGAACGGGACGGCACATCCCATACCGCAATCTTTCCATTCAGCGCCGGGTCACGACTCCCTTGCATTTCAATGAGGATCTTCGATCCGTCAGGCGACCACTTGAGCAGCGAAACACGAGACTTCACATCGAGACAATCTTCGCTGCAGAGATCCGGTAAGATCATCCCGGTACGAAGATCCCATATCCGTAACGACGCAGGATATTCGGGTTGTCCGACCAGGACGTCTCCGTCTTGCGTGATATCTGCGACAACCAGCTTCGTTTGGGACCGCCGATTCCTCTCATAGTCGTCGTACGGGAAATCGGTTAGAGTAAGCCGCTTACCCGTACCAGTGTCGAACATCGGATAACTCCACTCGCCGTTTCCTGCCACCAGCCGGCTGCCGTCGAGAGAAAAGGTGCGAGGCACCAAGCGGCCTCGCGCGCCTTCTTCTTTCGTCAGACCCACCCGCCCCCGTACGGTCCCTTTGGGAACATCGATCAAAAGGATCATATTCCCGATACCGGCCGCCAACGTCGAGCCGTCCGGAGCGAAGAGGAGGTCCTGG
>JAOUPN010000098.1 GCA_029879905.1 Nitrospira sp.
TGTAAGTGTGGTGCTGGCCTCCTGACGGAGGTCGAATTATATGCCACGTTCATCTTGAAAAGCTAGAGTGTTGCGACCAGACATTTCCTCGTTGCCACAACATCGCGTATCCTAAGTTATGTCCTCGGTGAGCCAATCGGTCCAATGCTGTATTGCCGGTGGCGGGCCTGCCGGCATGATGCTGGGTGTTTTGCTGGCTCGTGCCGGTGTGTCGGTGGTCGTCCTGGAAAAGCACGGAGATTTTCTCCGTGACTTTCGCGGGGATACGCTCCATCCATCCACGCTCGACGTCATCGATGAATTGGGTTTGCTCGACCGGCTTCTCCAACTGCCCCATCAAAAGGTATCGAGGATCAATGCTCGATTCGGTGAGATGGAATTGCCGGTGGCCGATTTCTCGTTTCTGCCGACACGGTGTCGCTACGTGGCGTTCATGCCTCAGTGGGATTTTCTCAATTTCTTAGTTGAGGCGGGAATGCAGTATCCCACGTTTCGTGTGTGCATGAATGCAGAAGTGACGGACCTGACTGTTGCAGGAGACCGTATCGTCGGACTCCGGACAATGACACCGAACGGGCCGACAGAAATTCTGGCACCTCTGGTTATCGGTGCGGATGGCAGGCATTCTTTGGTCCGTACGCAAGCGGGGTTGTCCGTCGAAGAGTTCGGCGCCCCTATGGACGTACTCTGGTTTCGTTTGTCACGCCGGCCGAATGATCCGGTCGACCCGATGGGACGTTTTGACGTCGGACGAATCCTGATCATGCTGAATCGGGGAGACTATTGGCAATGCGGGTTTGTGATTCCCAAAGGCACAGTGAACAATTTTCAGGCACAAGGAATGTCGGCGTTTCATGTCAATATCGCAAGGCTGGCACCGTTCGTCTCCGATCGGGTTCGGGAGGTAGACCATTGGGATATCGTCAAACTGTTAACCGTCCAAGTCGACCGATTGCGTCAATGGTATCGCCCAGGGCTTCTCTGCATCGGTGATGCCGCCCATGCCATGTCTCCGGTCGGTGGTGTCGGAATTAATCTGGCGATTCAAGATGCTGTGGCGACAGCCAATTTGCTGTCTCTTCCGTTGCGTGAGAACCGGCTAAAGACGGAGGATTTGCGGTCGGTCCAGATGCGTCGAGCCTGGCCGACGAAGGTGACGCAATATGGACAGCTTCTGATTCAAAGCCGCGTCATTAAACCTGTCCTTGCCAGTTCACAGCGATTGTCACCCCCACGACTTGTTCGGTTCATGACACGATTCCCTGCCTTACAACGCCTCCCCGCCAGAATGATCGGCCTAGGGGTCAGGCCGGAGCATGTGCATTCGCCGGATATTCATGCCGGATAACTTCGGGGATAGTCTTCGTATCGGTCCTATAGTTCGATACGTTCGCACAGCGGTGTGGCGAGGGTCTGGTGGTATATATCCCACTCGATCAGAAAAATCGTCGATCGAGCAGCACTCATGCTGAGTAGGCGAACCCCGTCTTGTACGACTACACTCTCGGCACCGGTGAAATCCATTGTGCGGTCCGGTCCTGTTCGATTGCATACCAATAAAGGCAAGCCGGTTTCCTTCGTGCACTGTTCCCATTCGCCATTGGGTCCGTGATAACCAGGCGCCCAGGCAGCAGCGGAAATGAGCATCTGAGCACCCTGTTGTCGGAGGCGGGTTGCAATAGCCGGAGAATATGCATCGGCACAGATGAGCAGGCCTACTTGATCAAGGGGTGGGACCTGGATCGGTATAGCCGTTGTGCCCGGTGTGGACCACGATTCAGATCCGGTTCGGAGCGTGTGGATTTTTCTGTGCAGATCCGGACGAGCGGTCTTTCCTGTCAGGACAAAGAGAGAATTGTGCAACGCACCGGTTCCCTGATCCCGTTCGGGATGTGAGAGGAATAGTGTGATTTGGAGATCGGCAGCCAGCCTTTCCATGTGTCTCATCCAACCATCCGGTTGGGGCGTAATCCATTCGGTGCCGATACGATCGGCAAACCCGTACCCGCATACCACAAGTTCAGGAGTCAGGACCCAAGAGGCTCCCCTCTCTGCCGCTGTCATGATGGCCTGCTCAACTAGGCATTGATTGGCGGATATGTCACCAAGGGACGGCGCAAGGTGGAGAAAGGCAATACGAAGAGGGTGTGTCCGCATGGCTGTCAGCATATAAGCTTTCTGTCATTGAGGCGAGCGATAGCGGACGGATGCAGGATCTGCCATTCTTCCTGCATGGAAATGCATGCACCGTACGAAATCGCTTGTAAATCAGGCGTATGTGAGATGAATGGGAAGGGGGACGATGTTCCTTCCCTCCACGACGGAAGTTTTGAATATTTCCATGAACAATAGACGCCGGTGAAATTACAACGATTTCATGGGAGACCTCTAGGTTTTTCTGTGGCATGACGATTGCTGTTGTTTTGGGTATGACGCACACAATGAGGCTGTTGTTACAAAGGGTGACATTATGAGGATTGGAGCCCGCGACCTTGTGCATTCGGACCATCTGCATATGGTAAGGAACCTGTCGACGGTACTCCTACCAGGGCCATCGAACGGATCAGCCGGCATCCCGATCCCGGCTCGTCGACGGGAAATCCGTGTTGTTGAACAGAGGATTTGTACGTACGAGCTCTGTGAGTCAATAGATGAGGAGACTGTGGTGATTCAACAGGGGGAAATGTACAGTCTTAACCGGAGCCCGCACGGCATTCTTCTACTTATGGGATGTGCCCCGCGTCAGGGGCAACTTGTTGAGGCTCGTATCCCCGAATCCCGTTGGCGTCGGTCATTGAATCTCTACGAAGTCCAATGGACCCAACCAGTACAGTTGGAATCGTGTGGGGAACTCTTTCTTATAGGATGCCGACTGGTATTCGGACCGTCCCGCTACTGGGCCTTGTAGCAAAGCAGTGAATATTACGTCCACACTTTTAAAGGTCAAGCTTGAGGGGAAGGACGGGTTCAGGACATTTCTTCCTTCACCCGCCTTTACAAGAAGCCACGACTGGAAAGCCGTGGGGCTCCGCCTCGACCTCAACCCATAATCTTCGCTCGCTCAATAGTGATTACTGAGGTGGAGCAAAGGCGGCCTGCTCTTGTCCTTCAACCACCGGCTTAAGGTAGATTTCGACACGACGGTTTTGCCCGCGGCCTTCTGCCGTGGCATTCGAGGCTTTCGGTTGATTCTCGCCGCGTCCTTCAGTCATTACCCGCTGATCGTTTACACCGGCACCGATGAGTTTCGAGGCGACTGCGGTGGCACGAGCCTGAGAGAGTTGCTGATTGTAGGATGTCGAACCTTGGCTGTCCGTATGGCCCACCACGTGGACTGCCGTGCTGTCATATTCCGCGATGACCCCACCCAATTTAGTCAGGGCCTCACTGAATGAGGCCTTCACGTTGCTGCTATTGCTGGAAAACGAGGCCTCACTTTTTAGGTCGACTTGAATGGTGTTGTCGGGGAGTTTTCTGAGTTCGACATCATGATTCTTCAGTTCGTTGGCCAACTTGTCCTCAATGGCCTTCTTTTGTTTATCCATATAAAGGCCGACTCCCCCGCCTGCGAGGATACCGACCGCTCCGCCGATCGCCGCGCCTCTGCCGCGATTATTCTTGTCGATAGCGGCGCCGGCACCGGCTCCGACGATGGCTCCGATGGCCGCCCCGATTTTGGTTTTTTGATAGGGGTCATCTGCAGCACACCCTGTAGTGAAGACTGAGAGCAGGACTATAGCCGCTGCGGCACGATTATAGGGGATCATGGCAATTCTCCTGTTGCATGTATGGAGCCCCACGAATTCTCAGTCGTGGTCCCTCTTGAGGCCTCATCGACACGTCGCCGATCCTACTCCGCCGAAGCCGTACGGTTGCGAAGGCCGAGTAACCGTGGCCTCTTGGGAAGGCCGGTAGAAACCATTTACCAGAGTCTTCTTCTAGCGGCAAGATAATCCTTGTTCTGCCCCAGTTGCTCCCTGGCCGGCTCCCCGCTAGAATCCGCCCGCCATTGTGAGCGAGGTACCACATCATGTTGTTGGGATTTATCATTCTCTATCTCGTGATTTCTGTGGGGATCGGCTTATTTGCCGCGACTCGTGTCCGGAGTGCAAAGGATTTTGCTGTGGCCGGAAGAAGTCTTCCCCTCCCGGTTGTTACGGCGACCGTATTTGCGACCTGGTTCGGTGCCGAAGCCGTGCTGGGTATCTCCGCAACGTTCGTGCAGGAGGGGCTACGCGGTGTCGTGGCTGATCCCTTTGGAGCGAGTATGTGTCTGATCCTTGCCGGACTTTTTTTTGCTCCGCGGTTGTACAGGATGAATATCCTTACGGTCGGCGATTACTATCGGCTGCGTTTCGGTCGTATCGTCGAAATGCTCTGTACGCTGTGTATTGTCGCGTCGTATTTCGGATGGGTTGCGGCTCAATTCAAAGTGCTGGGATTAGTGCTGAATGTCGTGACCGAGGGGGGAGTCAGTCAATCGACCGGGATTGTGATCGGTGCGGTGATTGTCTTGGCCTATACGACGTTCGGCGGAATGTTTTCCGTCGCGATCCTCGATTTTGTGCAGATTTCCGTGATCATGGGAGGGCTGGTGTACATCGTATTTGTGGTGAGTGGGTTGACAGGCGGAGTGGGAGTGGTGATCGAGCATGCGGCGGCTGCCGGCAAACTGGACTTGTTCCCCTCCGCGAGGCTGGCAGAATGGATTCCCTTCATCGGCGCGTGGATCACCATGATGTTGGGATCCGTGCCCCAACAAGACGTGTTTCAGCGTATCACGTCGGCGAAGGATGAGCGTACTGCCGTGCGCGGCTCGTTGTTGGGCGGCACGCTCTACTTTGGTTTTTGTTTCGTTCCCATGTTTTTGGCCTATGCCGCGACGCTTGTCGATCCTGCGAAATTTGGTCTATTGCTGGAGCAAGATTCGCAACTAGTTCTGCCGATGCTGATCTTGCAGCACACGCCGCTGGCGGCGCAAATCGTATTTTTCGGCGCGGTGTTGTCTGCCGTCATGAGTTGCTCGAGTGCCACGTTGCTGGCGCCGTCAGTGGCCTTAAGCGAAAACGTTATCAGGCCGGTGCTCCCCCGTCTGAACGACTCGGAGTTCCTTCGTCTTATGCGGGTTGTTCTGGTCGGATTTGCCGGAGTCGTGTTGGGTATTGCACTCTGGTCCGATGCATCGATCTATAAGTTGGTGGTAGGGACGTATAAGATCACATTGGTGGCGGCGTTCGTCCCGTTGTTCGCAGGGCTGTATTGGACTCGCGCTACAACTCAAGGTGCCGTGTGCGCTATCCTGTGCGGTCTCATCAGTTGGATCGGGATGGAATTGGCGAGTCCTTCGGACTCGATTTGGCCTCCCCAGTTGGTTGGATTTCTGATGGCGGGGATAGGTATGGTCGTGGGTTCATTGTGGTCTTCTTCCGATACCCGCGCCGCATGATTATATGACGTCCGGGTGAGTCCTACACGTGGTCGGAGTCTTTATGTCTGCGGCAAATTCGTGGTGGATTTACGATTGATCTGCGTCGGATTTTCTTGAGTGACCGTCGGCAAAAAGATGTCGAGGGGCCATGAGTGCCTGATACGCTTGACGTACGGTACTGACCCGAGAAACCTGAACGGAGGCCGGTGGGTGCCATCCGTTCGGAGTCGTCGGCGGCAAGATGATCGTCAGCAAGCCGGCCTGATTTGCGGCCGCTACTTTGAGCCCCACATGGCTGACCGGACCAATATGCCCGTCCGATGTGACGGTGCCGGAGATTACATGGCGTGGGGGGACCGTTTCCCCTCTTGCCATTGCAACGACTGTAAGGCTGACCATGGCGGAGAGACTGTCTCCATCAAGAAGAAGGCCCGGATAGGGCATAGAGATGCCGACGTTCCACGTGTCGGTGGACAGTCCCATGGCGTGAGCTGCATCGGTGATCGCCTGTCTCGTCGCGATTTTGGACTTGTCCGAAAAGCGTCCTGGTCCGGAGAGGAAATGGACATTGAGCCCGTCGGTGTCGTCTCTGTCGGCAAACAACAATAGGAGATAAACGACCATGCCGGTCGGCTTGTCCCCTGCTGTGACACAGAGGATAGGGATGTATGCCTCGCGTGGCCCATCCTGAGCTTGGGCCGACTCCGTTGAAACCGAAAAATATGCAAAGCTCAACAGCAGGGCCAGGCATCCGGCGCGTGAGTATGCGCGGAATGTTAGGCGGCGCCATCTATGATATTGTGGCTGCCGATGTTTTGTGTGGATCATGATCGGGTTCTCGTTTAGGAACAGAGCGAGAACTTCTCACGTTGTCTGTGGTACGTCTGTCCGGTTGCACAGCGAGGCTGTATCGGCCACGAGCCTATAATTGACGATGTGGCTTTGCGTATTCTTAGACTCGCTTGCCTCATCGGCTCGAATGCGACGAGGCTTGAGGGGGGGACAGATCAGGAATAGTGCGCAGGAAACCCTGTGTTCGATAAGTCAAAGGAACAAGAGGCGTTTCCGTAGGGAGTCTTTGTGTCGGAAAGGATAGGGGAGTCGCCGAGGCCGGAAGGGTCAGTGTTCCAGGGTATATCGCACGAGGCGACGCATTTCTTCGACCGCAAAGGGTTTTTGAATAACTCGCCGAGCGCCGAAGAGTTTGGCGACATTCAGGAAATTCTGGTCGCCGGTGGCGCCTGTCATGGCGATAACTTTGGCGTCAAGGAATTCCTGTGTCAGCGCGAGCGTGACCTCCATGCCGTCTCGTTCAGGCATCAGAATATCTGTAATTACAAGATCAGTGGGGTCTTCTCGATAGAGCGTGAGACCGATTTGTCCATTCTCCGCTTCGCGAACCGTATGGCCGTCATCTTCCAGGATGCGGCGTAATAACGTTCGAATAGGCGCTTCGTCGTCAACGATCAGTATTGAGGCCATACGACTCCCTGGTAGATCTTGCGTGTTGTCAGATCGTCGTGTGTTCTTGGGGTGTACGCCATCATGCGGATTTTCTGATCAAATAGGCCCGTGCGGTGATCGTTGCCACTTCACATATACCGTAAGGCGCCGTCGATATCCAGGAAATGATCATTCGGCATAGAGTATTGTGGGCATCAAGCCAGGAGACTTTTCTTCAGGAGAAGGCGTGGAGCCTCACGGCTTCTCAGCCGTGGATTCTTGCGGAGGCGGATGACATGTTGATTGCGGAACAGTCGATGGAGCGGGATGTGATGGACGACATATTGCGTCGTGCGATGTGGCGGAAACAAGAAGAGTGCTTTTCGCATCCGATACACGGTAAGTTGAATCATGCGTAATACACGCCGAAAGTCTTTGCGCTTGTGGGTTAGGCGCGTAATGCTGGGAGCGATCGGTGTCCTGGGAGTCGGTGTGCTCGCGTTGATCGGGTACGGGTTCATGCTTGCAGCCACTCTTGCGTTGCCGAAAGCCGACGAACACCCTCCGCTCCGTATTTATAGTGCGCCGTTCTTTCTTGCCCCAGGGCTGTCTCTGGCGGAGTCTGGCTTGTTCGATCGGTTGCATCAGCTGGAATATCATCGGGTCTCTCATACGCCACGGGCAGTCGGCGAATATTCACGTAACGCCGAGTCCGTTGAGATTTTTTTGCATGCGCAACCGGATCGTCAGCTTCCGGCCGGAATCGTCCGTCTGAGCGTGAGCGACGGAGTCGTGACGGACGTTCTGTCGCTGCCGGACAAGCAACCGGTGCCTTGGGTCTCTCTTGAGCCGGTTATTATCAGCGGTATGCGTGCCGGATCGAGACAGATCAGGGAATGGATACCGCTGGAACGCATTCCTCCCCTGATGGTTCAGACTCTCCTGGCGGTTGAGGACCGGAGATTTTTTTCTCATTACGGGATTGATCCCATTGCGGTCGGTCGGGCGTTGTGGGTGAACATTACTCGTGGTGCTGTGGTACAGGGTGGAAGTACGCTGACGCAGCAGCTGGCGAAGAACCTCTATTATTCTCCGAAGCGGACCATGAGACGCAAGTTCAAGGAATTAATGGCGGCTGTTGTGCTCGAATGGAAGTATCGAAAAGAAGACATTCTTGAAAGTTACCTCAATGAAATCTATCTGGGACAGGCCGGATCGGTGTCCATTTACGGCATCGGCGAGGCGGCACATCGGTATTTCGGTAAGAATCTTGACGAATTATCGATCGAAGAAATGGCACTGATCGTCGGGTTGGTCAAGGGGCCGAACAGCTATTCACCCGTGAGGAATCCCGCGCAGGCCATGGAGCGCAGGAACGTGGTGCTTCGTCGTTTGCGGGAGCAAGATGTCGTGACGGAGGATGTCTGGGCAAAGGCCGTAAAACAACCGGTGAAGGTCGTGCTCGGTCATGAGGCCCTGACAGATGCGCCACATTTCGTCGATTACGTGCTTCGAGAGGTTGAGGAAGGCACCGGAACGGGGATTCCGGAAGGTGCCAAAATTTTTTCAACACTCGATCCCTGGATCCAGCATATGGCAGTCAAAGCCTTGCAGGGAGGCCTGAGTAAACTGGAAGCGTCGCATTCGGCAATCAAAGAATCTGAACAGCCTCTCCAGGGTGCGATTGTCGTCATGGAGACAAAGACCGGGCGCATTCTCGCAATGGTCGGAGGCCGTGACTATCGTCTCAGTCAATTTAATCGGGCGGTCCAAGCGTATCGATCGGCCGGATCGCTCTTCAAGCCCTTTGTCTATTTGGCCGCGTTTGAGGCTTCGAGAGAACAGGGAGCGGACGGCTTGACGCCGGCGAGCCTGTTGGATGACGAGCCTGTGACATTGGAGTCAGGAACCGGTCCCTGGTCTCCGCAGAACTATGATCGGCAGTATCGTGGGCAGGTGACAGTGCGTACTGCGCTTGAGCAATCGTTGAATGTTCCGGCTGTGCGAGTTGCGCATCGGGTTGGTCTTGGGCCGTTCATCAGACTCATGCGGGCGTTCGGGGTGACCGCGCCGATGCCGAAAAATCTTTCCGTAGCGTTGGGCAGCTCATCGGTTTCGTTGCTTGAAATTACATCGGCGTACGCAGGGTTGTCCAACGGCGGTGTTGCGATTCGTCCGATTGCCGTTTCAGATATGGTGCATGAGACCGATGAGGTGCCGTGGAGTCAGGTGGTGGATCGGCGGCAGGCTGCGTCTCCGCAAGGAACCTATCTGGTGACGTCCTTGTTGAAGGGTGTGATTGATCGAGGAACCGGTGCAAAAGCCAGAATATTGGGGGTGCAGGGTCCCGTTGCCGGTAAAACGGGGACGACGGACGGGTATCGGGATGCCTGGTTTATCGGCTATACGGCTGATATGGCGATCGGTGTATGGGTCGGGTTCGATAATGAGCGGCCGATCAAGTTGACGGGGGCTCAGGCAGCCCTTCCCATTTGGAGTGAGTTGGCGGTCAAGCTGGTTCGCCCTGATCAGCCGGATTTTGATGTGCCGGAAGGGCTTGCTGAACGCCGGATCGATCCTAAAACCGGACAACTGGCTACGTCGCAATGTCCGGAGAAAATCACCGAGTTCTTTATCATGGGGACGGCACCGACCGTCTATTGCGAAGTTCACGGAGGGGGATTGTGGGAACGACTCAAGCAGACATTCGGAGTGTTTTAACCGGGCATCGCCATGTCGGAAAGAGCTTGTCGCACCTCTGCGTGAATATTCAACTACTGCTAGGAGTCTGGTCGGTCTTGCGGTAACCTGAGGCCTCAACAGAATCAATGAGGAGATCCTATGAAAAAGAACGGTTACATGGATGAAGGCAATATCACGCTGCTTGCCAAAGGGGTGGAGCTCAAAGGCGAAATCAAAGTCGAAGGCACGGTTCGTATCGATGGCCGGCTGGACGGCGATGTACACACCAAGGGTGAAGTCATTGTGGGTGAGGAAGGAATCGTCAAAGGCACAATCACCGCCGGTTCGCTGATCAGCAGCGGGCGTATCAAGGCCAACGTGACGGTGACTGAACGGGTGCAGCTGCTTAAAACGGCGATTCTGATCGGCGAAGTGCACAGCCCGATCATGGTGATGGAGGAAGGGGCGAAGTTCCAAGGCGTCAGTGATATGGGTGCGACGGCTTGGCCGGAAGAGGCGCCTCGATTGTCCGGCAATGTCCGGGATATGAGTCAGCATCGTGGACGGCCGGTTGCCCTGATCGGAAAAGAGGCCGATCTCTAGCGCTGATATTCGTGAATGTTTCTTCAGCCATGACGGAGTATCGTCCGTCGACATCCTGTGGTTGATACGTCCGCGTCGCACTCAATCCAATGATCCGCCGAAATCATCACGGTCTGTTGTGATCTCAGCTCGGGCACATGTTTCTATAAGACCCACAGTATTCAGACACCGTCCCCTGCAGCCGCCGATTTGTTGCCGCGATAATCTTGACCGCGAAATCAAAAGTAAACGCCCCTCTGCCGCTAGGGTCTCGACTGCGAAGCCGGCGGACATGGTCATGGTACCGTGAGCATTGAGGGGAGTTTCGTCGGTCCGTAAAGCCGGTGCAGTGGAACAGGTCATCCGTGCGTGAGGTGGTATCGTAGGCCTTCACCCGCCTTCGTAGGAAGCCACGGCTGCTTGGCCTTCGAAGCCGAGCGGATTCGGCGAAGTAGGCGAAGGCCGTGGAGGAACGGCGGGTTTCATCTTATTCGTCGGCCGGAGCCTATGGGCGGCGTGCCGAAGCCTTGGCGCCCGGCCTTCGCAGCCTAATAAGGCTGCTTCGGCGGAGTAGGCTCGGCGAGGTGTCGCCGAAGATTCAAAAGGGGCCACGGCTGGTAGGCCGTGGGGCTTCACCTCTCGATCGACGAAGGACGTATCAGGCGTGTCACTCCAATGGAATGGTAATCGCGATTCCTCCCATCACCTCGTTCAGCTTAAAATTCTGCTTCGGGCTCAAGGGATGACACGCCTGA
>JAOUPN010000449.1 GCA_029879905.1 Nitrospira sp.
ATCAAGATCTATTACGAAGATACCGACTGCGGCGGGGTCGTCTACTATGCGAATTACCTCAAATATTTTGAGCGGGCGAGGACCGAGTATCTGGAGTCGCGGGGAGTTTCGGTTGCCGGCTTGATGGAGCAGGGAACGGTCTTTGTCGTGGCGCATGCCGAGGTGAACTATCGCTCGCCGGCCAAGTATGGCGATACCTTGGTGATTGAGACGACGGTCCCCGATTCGGGAGCCGCTTCATTTACGTTCGAGCATGTCATCACAGAAAAGGTCAGCGGACGGGTGGTGGTGACCGGATCAGCGAGATTAGCCGCCACCGATGGACAGGGGAAGGTCAAACGCTTGGACAAGGCCACCGCCGCTGCGTTAGCAGGACGCTGAAAAAGTCCGCCAGCGTCATGAAGGCCAAGGTTGAGGCTAAGGTTGAGCGAATCCCTACTCGGCCTTAACCTCGACCTCAGCCTGTTTGGTTTCGCTCGCTGCGGCCTTGCCTGCGGAGTGGCGCGTCTTGGCGCGCCGGGGTTGGGCGGGTGCGACCGTTGGCCATTTTGAGCATCCTGTCGTTGAGAAACATTCAAGACCCATCGATGAGGTTTTCGTGATGTACGATGCCGATACCGAGTTTTTCCATAACCTGTTAGAGCCTTGACCCGCATGGTTCATGAGCACTTCCGCTGCCGCGGATCTACACCGACCCAATTAACCAGACAAACTAAAAATTCCCTGCCTGGACCACATCCTCGATGCTGTTGATGTCCAGCCAGTGGCCGGCCGTGTAGAGCACGCGGATCGGATATTGTCGTTTCAAGAGCATTTGAAGGAGTTGGGGAATACCGGCTTTGCGGTTGGCGGGGTCCGCCAGCATTTCTCCAATGATGTCGGTGATGAGTGTGACCGCGCTGGTTGAGACTTTGAGGAACCCCATCCAGACTCCGTGGATGGACTCTTGTGGAAGCGTGTCTCCCAATTGTTTGAGATAGATCTTGGCGTTGAAGGCCCTGCGCGAATTTGGAATGGTGCATTCGGTGAATCCGCCGAGACGGGCATAGCTGCTTTGCTCCTGCCAATTGCTGTCGACGAAAACCACACAGTCTTCCGATTCCTGACAGAGCGATTGGGGAATGTATTTATTGAACAGCACGTCGCCGTAGGAAATGACCGTATCTTGAGCCGGTCCTTTCTTGGACCGGAGAGCCTTTAACAGGGAATCCAGCTCGCCTGTGTCCGCAAAGTCGTCGTTGTCGACGTAGGTGAGGTTGGGCAAGTTGACGGTTTCTTTCTTATAGCCACGGACGACGACGATGTCCTTGATGCCCACGGCATTGTAGGCATCGACAATGTGGGAAAGGATCGGAGTGCCTTGGATGTTGACCATCGTTTTGGGTTGCTGTTCCGTGAGTTCTCCCAGTTCTTTTCCTCGTGAGGCGGCCAGCACGATGGCACAGGTATCTTCGGCGCCTTTGGGGAGATAGCGGTCTTCGGCTTCTTGCAGTTCTGCCGCGTTTTGCAGACGGAAAATTTCTGAAACCGGCGCGACCTTGTCTTCGATCGACAAGAGATGTTCTTGCTCCTTTAAGGTTCTTGCCGTCCTCTGCATCGCGGCCACAGAGGTCCGCAGCATGTGATTGGCCCAGATTACAATCGAAAATCCGTGTTGCCGAAAGACATCGGTGGGTGTCGCGTAATATTTGGTGGGTACGATGACGACAGGACACCGATTGCCCCATTCCTGCTTAAATGCCAATATTTCATCCGGTACCGACAGGGCGCTGTGGATGAGGATGCCGTCCGCCCCTGCCTGATGATAGGCCTCGGCCCGGCGTAAGGCTTCGGCCAGTCCCCAGCCGCAGATAAACGACTCGACTCTGGCGATAATGGAAAAGTTTGGATCGGTCTGCGCGTCTTTGCCCGCCTTGATCTTGCCGCAGAACTCTTGCATATCGGCCATCGGTTGGGCGCTTCCCTTGATGAAACTGTTCGTCTTGGGAAAGAGTTTGTCTTCGATGCAGACCGCGGCGATGCGGCGCTGTTCGAGCTTGCGGACGAGCCGCTGCATATTGTTGAAATTGCCGTAGCCGGTGTCGCCGTCAAGGAGGATGGGAATTGTTGTCGCATCGGACATGAACTCCAGATTCTCCAGAACCTGGGTCCAACTGGCTTCGTTGTTGTCACGGACGCCGAATTGTGCCGAGATGGAGAGGCCGCTGGCCCAAATGCCTCGAAAACCGGCTTCTTGAACGATTTTGGCGCTTAGGCCGTTATGGGCCTCACAGATAAATTCCACCTGTTCCGACAAGAGGAGTTTTCGAAATTGACTCGCCGGGGAGATGTGTGGTGTCGAACTCATGGGTTTCCTTCCTGTTGGATCGTGCTCATGATGCGCGCCACATCGTGCGACCTGCCGACGTATAACCGGCTTGATCGGCTTTCCGGATCCTATAGGAGACGGATGCGGCTATGGCGCAAAAGTCCACGCCGAAGAATAACGGTTTTCTTCGGGGAAATCATCTCGTCGTTCAGGAGCGTGAAATATCAAGGGGAGGGGAATGTTGATGGGGCGTCGGTCTATGGACGAAATTCAGAATGCCCTGTTGTACCGTTTCCTCTGATGAAGAGCGTACTTTTCCCCGCCGTCAGATCAATGTCGTTGATGATGCTTTCAACCTTGGCTCCGATCGCGCATTCAATCCTCTCCCTCAGTAGGTCTCGACAAGAATCGAACAGCGCTTGATAAAATTGCCGAAGAAGAATTCGTCCTTCTGGAGATCTTGCCAGTTTCTCTTCGGCGGGGATTGGAGCGCTTCGGGTCAGGGTGACTTCGATGAGTTCGTCGCAGACCTGAACATGGACGCGCGAATAGTGGGATTTCATGAACTCTGTCTGGAATTTCAAAACGGCAAGCGCCACGGCATATTCGACCTCCGCTTTATTGAAGCCGGTGCCAATCATGACTACGCTCCTTAGCCCGCATTATTCATG
>JAOUPN010000450.1 GCA_029879905.1 Nitrospira sp.
CCCTTCATGGGTCAACACATGCCAGGCTCTGGTAAACATCCATGATGGAAGAAAATTCACACCGATATCCTATGAGCAATGGCATTCTTGTTTCGCATCGCCGACTGAAAATGCCTTGAATCTATCTTCAGTATCGTACGGTACGGAAATTGTGCACTCGTCTTGTTACGGCGACAAGCGATACAGTGATTTCTCAATCTCGGAGGTCCAGTGTGTGGTCCTTAATGTGTAGCAGACGATTACGGAGAATGGGTCGATATGGCTTTCTGGGAAGATAGGTGGAGTTCAGAGGCTTCTCCACTGTGGTCCCTCTTGCGTCTTCGGTGACACCTCGCCGAGTCTACTCTGCCTCAGTAGTCTTTTGTGCGGGAAAAGGCGGGTGAGTATGAGAATGAGGAGGATTACTGCGGTAAAGATGAACCGAAGTGTGTTTGCAGGACGGAGACTATCCGCTCTGCAGAACGACCGTCGCCGTATGGAGAGGTCCCCTGGGCCATTGATTGATAGGTATGAGGATGGTCCAGCAGTTGTTGGGCTTCATCGAGAATCTTGGCATAATCAGGACCGACGAGTCTGACGACTCCCATCTCGACGGCTTCAGGCCGTTCTGTTTCTCTCCGGAGGAGAAGCACAGGTTTTCCCAAAGCAGGAGCCTCCTCTTGAACGCCACCGGAGTCTGAGAGGATAAAATAGGAAGCTTTCATGGCTGCCACGAACGGAAAATAATCAAGCGGATCACAGAGCCTAATCCGTGGATGATTGCCAAGTATATCTGAGACAACTCCTCGGACGTTGGGGTTTGGGTGAACAGGATACAAAAATTCCACATCGGACCGGGTATCCGCCAGATGCTTAATGGCTCGACAGATTTCACGAAACGGTGCGCCGAAATTTTCCCTGCGGTGAGCCGTGACGAGAATCAGTCGTTTTCCCGGTGTTACCACAGGCTCATAGTCCTGACAGCGTGTCGTTGCGTCGAGCAGCGCATCAATCACCGTGTTGCCGGTGACAACAATAGATTCTTGGGCTACCCCTTCCCTCAGCAAATTCGTTTTTGCGGATTCGGTCGGCGCAAAGTGCCAACGGGCAAGGCGTCCGGCTATCACACGATTCATTTCTTCCGGAAACGGACATGCCATATCACCGGTACGGAGACCGGCTTCAATATGGCCGAACGGAATGCGGTGGTAGAAGGCCGCTAGTGCGGTGACCATCACCGTTGTCGTATCCCCTTGTGCCAATACGGCATGGGGGGTCTCTTGTGTAAATGTCTGATTAAGCAGAAGCATCAAACGTGCGGTGAGTTCCGGTAAGGTCTGGTTCCCTTGCATGACATTGAGGTCGATATCGGGGGTGATATCGAATGGTCCGAGAATCTGGTCGAGCATCTCCCGGTGTTGGGCCGTCGCCAAGACACGGACATCGGCCCAGGGCTCATTCTTCAAAGCCGAAATTACCGGGGCCATTTTGATGGCTTCGGGTCTTGTTCCGATAACACAGTGGATGCGTATTTTATCCATTCCTAGTCTACAGTTCTCCCGTAGCGTGTTGCGATCTTTCGACCGATCCTGTCCGCATTGGCCATGATGGTCAAGGTATGAGGTTTTTCCGTCAACACCGGTAGGGATGCTCCGTCAACAATGTGTACACCGTCGAGTCCTGCAACCTCCCCCACCGAAGAGCTTTCCCCGATGCTGGGATGACTGCGCATCGGTATTGTGCCTGCGTAATGAATGTCTCCGCCGGGAGGACCGAGAGTAAAACTACCGGGGAGAACCAGCGCCCCAAGAGATCGAAAGGCTCGATGAAGTTTGTCCGCAGCTTCCTTTATCAACGAGGTAACAGGATGACGATAGGTTCCGGACACCGTTAGGCCCCCGTCCTTCTGCAATCGGGCTTCTCCCGCAGTCAGATTTCCTGGCAGAAACAGATTGCCGACCAAACATGAGCCCAACAATCCACTCAGGATGTCGATGCCGTATCTTCTTCGCCAACGCAGGTGCCTTGCAAATTCCGACACCGGGATGGCCGTAGTTGAAAATGTCGAACCATACGCAATCGAGTTTGCGAGCGATACGGTAAACGATAGTTGCCCGAGCCCGAATCCCGGTGTTCGGTCTGCTGCAATAAAACGCGGGAGCCAAAGTGCAAACGCCGCAATCGGATTTGATAAAACAGGAACAGCTTTATCGTACTTCAATGCGTTTAAGGCCAATCGCGTACTTGCCAATGTTCCGGCAGCGAGTACGAGTGTGTCAGCCGAAAGTGATTGAGGAGTCCCATCTGTATGACGCCCCTCGACATGCCACGTACTTCCGCTTCGAGCCATACCCTTCACCACAAAACCCGATATGCGAGTAAAATTTGTATATCGATGCAGTGCCGGTAAGTCGTAGACCGCTGAATACAGTGATCGCTGCTGACAGCCCCAGAGACAGTTTCCGGAAAGAGTACAGGCCTTTCTCTCGGACAGATCTTCGCTCAGGGCTGCGACTCGTGATCGCCCCAGCCTGAATCCTTGCGCGTGCAACTTTAGGCGTTGAACCGAGTAACGATTCGTCAAACTCGTATGCAGAGGGTCCATCGGAATAGGTGGTTGCGCATAGGCATCCAGTTCAAAATAATCGGATAGATCGTCGTGTATGTGTCCGCTGATGCCGATTCGCCGGCTGACGACCTCGTAAGAATGATCCATATCGGAAGCGCTTTCCAGGGGGAAGGCAGCCAATTCAGTTGATGACAATCGTGCGACTCCGCATCCCCACGCGTTGGAAAGACCACCGGCGGCTAAGGAACCGACAGTGATGAAATGATCCCCCTTGATGTCGTTTTCCCGGCCGAACCCTTCAAACGAATAGGCAAGAGAAGGAACCCTGAACTTTGGTGAAGCCGCAGAGCGCATGCGCATCGCATGAAAGTCCCGACCGACCATCCATGTCCATTGATCAGGATCATGCTGTCGTGCCGAGAGGAAATC
>JAOUPN010000099.1 GCA_029879905.1 Nitrospira sp.
ATTGTTGATCATCAGCGCCATAACACCTCCAGAAAAGAGAGGTTGAAAGGCTCAAGGGACAAGGTCCAAGGAGCATGTATCAAGTGGGAAACAGCACCTGAGGACTTACCCCTTGCACCTTGTCTCTTGAACCTTGGACCTTGCACCTTGGACCTTCCTGTTTTCCTCTACGCCGCCACGACTGCCGATTCCTGACGTGCGATCTCCAAGAGCCCTCGCACATCCAAAATAAACCCGACCGTACCGTCCCCGAGAATCGTCGCACCGGCAATGCCTTCGACCTTGCGAAAGTTCTGCTCCATGCTCTTGATGACGACCTGCTGCTGGCCAAGAATTTCATCCACCATCACCGCCACCCGCTCACCTTCTGTCTCTAGGATCAGGAGAATCCCCTTCGTCGGCTCGGTATGTTCGGGCTCCAGAGTAAAGACCTCATACAACCTCACCATCGGAAGATAGGTTCCGCGCACATTGATGAGTTCACCTTTCCCGACCACGGTTTTGACCGATTGCGGCTTCGGCTGGATGGATTCTAAAATCGAGAGCAGCGGGACGATGTAGGTTTCCCGCCCGACCCGCACCGTCATCCCCTCGATGATGGCCAAGGTCAGCGGCAACTTGAGTGTGAACGTCGTGCCTTTTCCCATGACCGTTTTGATGCTGACGGTCCCACCGAGCGCTTCGATATTGCGCTTCACCACGTCCATCCCTACACCACGCCCTGACACATCCGTAATCTTCTCCGCCGTTGAGAAGCCCGGCTTAAAGATCAACGGCCATATTTGATCGTCGGATAGTTTTTCCCCCTCGGCAACCAACCCTTGCTTGACCGCCTTGGCGAGAATTCTGTCACGATTCAACCCACGCCCGTCGTCTTCAACCGTGATGCAGATGCTGCCGCCTTCATGAAATGCGTTGAGTCGGATGGTTCCCATTTCCGGCTTATTGTCGTCGAGACGTTCATCCGGGGTTTCCAATCCATGGTCTGCGGAATTGCGGACCAGATGCGTCAACGGATCACCGATCGATTCGATGACTGTTTTGTCGAGTTCGGTTTCTTCTCCGGACAACACCAATTGAATCTTTTTTCCGGCTTTGCTCGATAAGTCACGAACCAGCCTCGGGAACCGGCTGAAGGCGGTGCCGATCGGCAACATGCGGATACTCATGACCCGCTCCTGAATCTCCCGCGTGTTGCGTTCCAGCTGTGCCATCCGTTCCAGCAATACATGCAGTTGGGTCATTTCAAAACGCGAGCCCAGATCGCTCAGCATCGACTGCGTGATCACCAACTCACCGACCAAATTGATCAGCTTGTCGATCTTAGCCGTATCAACTCGTATCGACGTATTGTCGGTTTTTTTTGCCTGTGCGACGGCCTCCATCTGCCGTTGTTTTTGCAACGCTTGTTCTACTTGTTGAGGAGTCGCAGCCTTTTGGTCGACCAGGATCTGTCCGACACGCTTTTGCTGCGATAAGGCATTATCCAGCGTCTGCCGTGAGACCACACCGCTCTCCACCAAAATTTCCCCCAGCGGCTTCGGCTCGTTGTCGCTCCCGTCAGGGGTGAGGGGTGAAGGGTAAAGGGCTGAAGAAGCCTTATCTGCACCAGATGTTCCCTCACTCCTTACTCCTAACTCCTTACCCCTTACTTCCTCGATGGTAAGGGTACTGTCTTCCTTCACGAACTCGAACACGGATTCGACATCATCCCGGTCGGCATTCGTTCCCAATCGCATCGACCACGAGAGATAGCATCGCTCCGGATCCACTTCATTCAAATCGGGCAGCTTCGAGACATCGACCGATACATCGGCCAAGACCCCGATCTGGTTCAGTTCCTTGATGATCTGCACCGGATCAAGACCTCGTTGAA
This sequence comes from Nitrospira sp., assembly GCA_029879905.1. GTDB lineage: Bacteria > Nitrospirota > Nitrospiria > Nitrospirales > Nitrospiraceae > Nitrospira_D. The sequence goes on from JAOUPN010000099.1 coordinate 1,877, forward strand.
ATAACCAGCCGGGGGGAGTCCATTGGATTGTGAACTCTTGCGTAGTTGCAGACAGAGGTTCGGCCGTATGGCCGCTCTTGGAGGGACCTGACTGTATGTTTTCCGCAGAACTGGCCGCCGCCAGTTCTTCCGTGAGTTCCTGAACAGTGGGATCGTCTACCGAAGAGTTTTGCTTTGCCGCTTCGATCAAGATTTTCAGACAATCCGTCGATTTCAAGAGCAGGTCGGCAATAGCAGGTGTGACGACTTTCTGTCCGTTTCGAAGGAGATCGAGCAGCGTCTCCATCTTGTGGGTGAATTGGGCTACCGCATTGAACCCGAACATGCCGCTGGTGCCCTTGATCGAATGCGCTGAACGAAAGATCTTATTCAACAGATCCAAATCTTCCGGATGCTGTTCCAACTGTAAGAGACCTTCTTCGACGATCGCCAAATGTTCCCCGGCTTCCTCGAAAAATGCGTCTTGAAACTGCCCGAATTCGCTGCTCATTATCATATCCTGTGATAGGTGATGAGTGACGAGTGACGAGACACGATCATGGTCTTTGACTGTTTACGCATCACGGTTCACTCATGACTGTCTTCAAGACGGCAAGACCTTCGCGATGACTTTCATCAAGACCTCCGGATTGAACGGTTTCACGATCCACCCGGTCGCACCGGCCTCTTTGCCTTCCAGCTTTGTCTCCACTGCGGATTCCGTCGTCAGCATGAGAATCGGCGTAAACTTGAATGTCGCCAATTTGCGGAGCTCCTTGATCAGCGCGATGCCGTCCATTTCGGGCATATTCAGGTCCGTCACGACTAAATCCATTTTCGGCACGCCGGAGATTTTATTCACGGCATCTTTGCCGTTCTCAGCCTCAACAACCGTGAACCCCGCGCTTGTAAGCGTGAATGTCACCATCTGCCGCATAGTCGGCGAATCGTCAACAACCAGCGCTGTCTTGCTCATACTGCCCCCTCCGCCTGCGATTGGCTCACAAACACCTACCCACATACGTCTGTATCGTTAACGTACCCCTATCGATCAAAACAGCGTGACAGAACCTCGGTCCTGCTCAGCCTCCGGCTCTTCTATGTCGATCGGAACCGGCTCCTGATAATCAGGACTGATCGTGGCCGCGTGCAGCCGCCGTTCCTCTTCCATCGTGTAATTCTGTTTTATTCGCTCGAGTACGGAGATCCGCCGCTTGGTACCCGTCTCGCCGGCCCCTCTCATAAGCTTGTGTAGCTGAATACTCCATTGATCAAGTGCTTGACCGACATGCTCGAGCTTCTGGCGTGTGATGTCCTGAAACTGCATGGCGATGACGATCTTTGAAAGACTTGCTCCTCTATCATCCTCTGAGGCATTGGGACCGAGTGAGGCCAGTAACCGTAAATGCACTAATAATTCCATGGCCGAACGCTCGGTTTCTTCTGTCACTGCCGCCATTTGGGCTTTTAAAACGGGAATCATTTGCACCGCACAGGCACCGAATTCCTCCCAGGCCTGCTGATGCTCTTGCAATCTGTCGTACTGGTCCGTCGTTGTCCCTTCGCCACCTGGTATATCGCTCGACATCGTGTGTTTGTTTGCCATATGTGAGGTCAGCCGATCGTTATTCACTCAGAGGCTCGTGAAATCCCAGTTGATTCAACTTGACCTGGAGATCGTCCGAGATTCCAGACACGAACATCCGACCCTGTTTCCGCGCAGCCCACATCAGTTGAATGGCGGCCGTATCGACACGGCCGACCGCTCCAAGATCCAAGGATACCAACCCGTCGTTTTCTAATAGTTGTACCAGCGAGTCTTTGAATTCCGCCGCTTCAAAAATTGTCAGATCCCCTGTGGGAGCCAACAGCCTGACATTGTCCGTCATGCATTCCCTCGCTCATATGGCCGATGCTCACGACCCGTTCTTTGCCGAGTACATGCCATGGCCCAGCAGATCCCCTGTTAGAGCTATTGTCGGCCGATTGCATTCAATACTTGAGAGAAAGACCTTCTCCCTTGCTCCATCATCGCTCCACGTCTACTACGGAGTCGCCCCTACTTGGGTTTCGGCCGGAGTCGCCGTCTCTAACGGCTGGGATAGTCCATCAGAAAACGGCACAGGCGAATCAGTCGGTGTGGGGCTCAAGCTGAACTCTTCCTCTTGAGAGATGAGATGCGAGGATGCCTGAATGTTTTTAAGAATGATGATTTCCACTCGCCTGTTTTTTGCCCGTTGTTCCAGTGTCAGGTTCTGCGTCAGAGGCTTGGTATCTGCATAGCCCATCACCACCATATGATCAGGAGGCACTCCGTACAGCTCGGACAGTACGCGAACGACCATCACGGCTCGTGTCGCGGAGAGCTCCCAGTTTGATGGAAATTGAGGTGTGCGAATCGGCACGTTGTCCGTATGGCCTTCCACACGAATATCCCGATTCAACTCCAGCAAAGCGGTGGACATGCCCTTTAAGAACGGCAGGGCTTCCTGACGAATCGCCGCTTCGCCGCTTTTGAATAGAACGCTGTCCGGAATGGTGACGACGATATCTCCATCCTCTTTCTCCAGCATATGAATCAACGCGAACTGAGACTCCGCTTGCACGGACTTGACTAATTCCCGAAGATGGCGCACCGCTACTTCCTTAGATCCCGGCACGGAAGGCGTCCGCAACGACGGCCGGCTTTGACCGATATTGAAGGCCATTGAGGATGCTTCTTGATGTGCGACGGGGTGTAGCGCCGCCTTAATCGATTCGCTGACCGTGCGAAACTTCCCCTCGTTCAAGGCCGAGACCGAATACATCACCACAAAAAATGCGAACAACAGCGTAATGAAGTCGGCATAGGACACCAGCCAACGCTCATGGTTCTCATGCTCTTCGTGTTTATGCTTCGCCATATCTCAGAAGTGAAGCGTGAGGGGTGAAGAGTGAGGAGTTCCGGATAGCATCCTCTCCTACTGTTCACCCTTCACGCCTCACCCATCACTTCTTAGAGGCCTTTGATCGTTGGCCCGGAGGCAGAAATCCCTCCAGTTTTTCCTGTAAAAGTCTGGGGTTTTCTCCGTGAGCAAGGCCTACCAGCCCCATGATGATGATATTGCGGGCCCCGGAGATATCTTTGAGTTTCATCTTCATTTTGTTGGCGATCGGCAAAAAGAAAAGATTCGCCGCACCGACGCCGTACACGGTCGCCACGAACGCCACGGCAATACCACCGCCTAGCTTCGACGGATCGGCGAGATTTTCCATGACGTGAATCAGCCCGAGCACGGCACCTAAAATCCCGACGGTGGGTGCATACCCTCCGGCTGCTTCCCATACCTTGGCCGCATTGATACCCTCTGCCTCCTGCTGTTCCACTTCGATCTCCAGAATCTCATGTACGGCTTTCGGGTCTGTCCCGTCGACGATCAACTGCACGCCTTTTTTCATGAAGGGGTCCTTGATTTCCTTCAGCTTGCCTTCCAACGCCAACAACCCTTGCTTCCGCGACACATACGCAAGGTCGAGAATGAGCTTGATCGTCCCTTTGTTATCGATTCGAGGCCCGGAAATCGCCAATGACAGGGAGGTAATGGACTTGATGATGACCGACATGGGGTTTTGCACGCAGCAGGCCCCGATTGTTCCGCCGATGACGATGATGAACGCAGTGAGCTGAAGAATTGAACTGAGATGGCCGCCTTCTAGTGCCTGGCCTCCGATAATGGCGCCAAGAGCGAGAACGACACCGATAATGGTTGCGATATCCATGGAATATCAGAGGACCTGCGATGAGATGGTCGTTCTACTTAAAACCATATTGGGCCAGAATTTCATCGGCGACATTCTGCTTCATAGCCATTGTTTTCGATTCCTCCAACTGTTTGAGGAGCTCATCGGATTTGCTGTCGGTTCCGCCTGGATCCTCATCGGCTTTCGGCCCGAACACGACGACGAGTTTCATGAGTTTGTCCTGGACATCGTTGAGTATGCCCACCAGCTTTTTCACACGTTGCGCGACGAGATCTTGGAACGATAATGCCGTCATAATTTGCATGAACAACTGATCGTCCTGCTTCAAATTGTCGGCCGTCGTCTGAATCCGGTGTGCCAAGGTCGTACAATCGACTGCCTTCAGGACTTCTCTGATCTCCGTCAACTCTTTCATCGTCTGCCCGTGATTGTCTTGAATTAAATCCGTCAATCGCATGACTTCGAGCGTGCCCTCTTCCGTCATCTTATTTAATTCAGCCAAATGCGAGGCGACGGCCGGGAGCTCCGAACTACTGGCAGCAATCGGCACACTCGCCTGATTGAGGGTTCGCAAGGCTGTCTCAACGAATCGTGCGAGTTCGCCGAGCTGGTCGTACAGTTTGTGTTTACCATTTTGCACAAGATCCTCCCTCATGCTTCGACACAGGGCCTTGAACTAATCGCTTCGATCAGGCCTATTTAAAAATCTTTGCCAGCTTTTCCTGCATCGTTTCAGCCGTAAAGGGCTTCACAATGTAATTACTGACGCCGGCTTGGACCGCCTCAACGAGATTCTGCTGCTGGGCTTCTGCCGTGACCATCAACACCGGAATCGCCTTCAGCGCCTCATCCGCACGGATCGCTCGCAGCATATCGATCCCCGTCATGATCGGCATATTCCAATCCGAGACAACAAAGTCGAATTTCTCCGAACGAAGTTTTTGCAGCCCCTCTTCGCCGTTTTCGGCCTCGCTGATATTCGTAAATCCGAGCTGCTTCAGCAGGGTCTTCACGATTCGTCGCATCGTAGCCATATCATCGACGACGAGAATTTTCATATTGGGATCAGCCGGCATAGCGCCTCCTCTGCTGTATCTAAAGCACACTGCTTCGACGCGCGACGTAGCGGTCTTACCTGTCCGCCCATGACCGTGCGTTCAATAACTGGCTTCACACGACCCAGACGAATATGATGTCCTAATCGGCAACATCCGACAGAAACATGAGAGCAAGAGACCGGCCGGCAAGGAGGGATATGACGAACATCTCCGCACTCAACCCCTAACTGTGCTGGGATCGGGTACGCAGCCATTCGTGAATATCGCGCCGCAGAAACCTCCAGTGCTTGCCGATTTTTGATGCCGGTAATTCGCCGACACGGGCAAGTTTGTATACCGTGGACTTTGGAACTCGCAGAAAACGAGCTACATCCATCACGGTCAAAATCTCGCTGTCTCCGGAAGAGACATCATCCATATGCGTCGACAGTGTCGCAGGCATTGCATCATTCATGGCAGGAACGATATCGGTAGGGCCTTGGAAAAACTTAAGCGCCGTGGGTATCGACTCCGGCCCAAGGGAGGGCTTGTCCTGAATAATCCCCCGCTCAGACAGAGCTCTCCGCCGGACATGGCCGCATGTCGGTTTCGTCAATACTGATGATGCAGAAATGCTTTATGCCGACGGGCGACGAGCTGCGCGCACCCGTTCTGCTTGCGTGTGAAGAATATGGCGGATGAGATGCTCTTGATCGTCCTCGCCAAGACCGACGAACTCCGCAGCAACCATACATCCCCCTCCCTGCGGCTCGGAAGATGATCGAACGATCTTCGCCACGGTCTGAATCGGTGTGAAGGGAGGCAAAATCATTTTTAACGACAAGCGGTCGCCCTCATTGAACCGTTGAGGCGAGATAAAGCTGATCCCTCCTCCGCTGATATTGACGTCGGTCAAACGGGCAAGGTCAAGACTGCCGGGCTGAGTTTTCGCCAACGTTTGTAAAATAACTTCGAGCAGCCAATCCACCTTCCTCAGCCATGGCACGAGTGCGGCGGTTGCCAACACGTCTCCGGACCGTTCCAGCAATTCGGCGGTCGGCTTCTCGACTGCGGCAGAAATCATTTCAGGAGTCACCGCCATCGCGTGGGCGGCATATGGCAAATCGTCCCCTGTTTTTTCCAATCGATATTCCAGCAAAAGCTTATCGTCTATGCGGACCCATTCTCGTCGATTATCGGGTGCGACTTCATTCGGCGAAGATGCGTCGGTCATCGGCGATACCATCAGAATGCTCCTTCCTCCTCTTCTAAGCGACAAGACTCAGGGCGGCTTGTGCGGGGACATGGGGAGACGGCGCGTGCGTCACCACACAGTTGCGCCCACGAGTTTTGGCCTCCGACAACGCCGACTCGGCGGCGGCGATCCATCCCGCGACCGACTCTCCCGTCGCATGTCGACAACTTGCCAATCCGATGCTTGTCGTCAATCGCACCTGTCCGTCGTCCACTCTAAAGGCCTCCTGCTCCACCTGTGCTCGAATTCGTTCGGCGAGTGCCTCCGCCTGTCCAAGACCGGTATGGGGCAACACCACGGCAAATGTTTCGCCGCCATATCGACTCACATGGTCTACTTCCCGGACGTTTTCTTCTACCAATGCGGCCACACTCCTGAGAATATGATCCCCGGCCTTGTGCCCAAGCCGAATGTTGACGGTCGCGAAATAATCTAAGTCCAGGAGAAGCAAACAGGAAGGAACACCGTACCGATATCCTGCATGCATTTCTCGATGCAGCAGTCCGTTGAGGTCGCCCTCAGCGAATCCATCCCTTAGGACATTCATCCCGTGCGATTCGTGCCACTGCCGACGTTTGCCGGTACGCCCCATCGCTAACGCCAAGACCATGGCCACGGTATCCCACATATTCCTTTCTCGTGTACTAAACGACCTCTCTTGATCTCGTTCGATGTGCAACATCCCTTCGATGGCAGGCCCTAGAGTAATCCTGGCTTCGTGACGACCGGAAGATCCCTCCCGTTGGATCACGCGATGACCGTCTTCGGATTTCGGTACTAAAACCAAATGGCGCTGTTGACGGGTATGATGACGATGAGAGCGAGATGATGACCCCGGACCGGAACGGCCCTCTGGCCTCCCATACGGAATCGATAGACGATCACGCAGGGCCTCGGCTCGCACATGCTGTTGAGGTTCCGACCACACCCATACATGGAACGGTTCGTTTCTGACCATGCCGATCACATCGGAATCACCGCGTGACGACAGTTCAGCAAAAAAGGTGTCGAGGATCTCGTCATGTTCATATACGTTCGCCAACGACCTCGTCAGTCGCTGGAGAAACGCCAAATCACGAAGGCAATCTGCAAGATCATCATGCTGCGGATCCATACCGACGTCCATGTGTTGACTGCCTTCCGTCATGCTTGTAAGAAAATCTTCCCCCCGTCATGGGACGTGATTCCGACCCGGCGGCGTATGTCCTGCATCCGTTGCCGCTGAACTACGGTTTCCCGGAGCAAAGTCTCCAACGCTTTCCTCGCAACCTGTGCATGTTCCTCCACTCGATGGTCGAGCGTCAGAATATGTCGTCGTTCCCTATCCGATAACGCTGTCGATGCGAGCTGAGCCTCTCGTTCGGCATAGAACTGATCGACGAGATCCCAACGGCCTTGCTCAGCCGCGGCACATGCTCGCTGTGTCACCTCTTCAATATGGCCGTATCCCATACCACAACACTCCACGGTCTTATCAGCGTCCGGCCCCGACCAAACTTCTTTCCTGCGTGGCGACTTCCACCCATGCCTCTCGGAGCTCACCCAAACAGCGAACCGGACCATCAAGGTGATGAGCGTCTCCCCGTGTATTAGCGGTCACCAATTCCGACAAAATGTAGTCGTAGATCCGCCGGAGTGAGCGCGCGATCTCCCCTCCCTGTTCGAAATCCAGTACACTATTGAGTTCTCCGACAATGGAGATCGCACGTCCCAAGAACCGACCCTTTTCAGGAATATTATTCGCTTCGATGCCTCGGCGTGCTAATTCGATCGATTGAATGGCGGCGTCATAGAGCAGCACGACTATTTGCACTCTCGACGAGGTCATCACCTGCGTCTGCTGATACTGTCGCGCATATTGCATCGGCATATGTTCGCTCCGTGAATGTTCGGCTACTTCTGATTCAACAATGATGATGTCGCTTGTAAATATCCGCTCTGACTCTGCAACCGCCCCAGCAAACTGTCCAGCGAAGCATATTGTCGCTGCAGTCTGTCTTCATACTGAGCCAACAAATCTTCTTTCCTGGCGATTTCATCCGCGAGGCTCGAGATCTGTTTCGTCAGTCCGTTCTTTCTGAGTGTCAAGGCGCCTCCCGTGACATCGTCGAGGGCATCGACGGCATCGGTGAGCAACTGAGCAACCCCTGTGCTTGAGGTCTGCCTGACAAAGAGAGATTTTACGGCCGAATAATCGGCGGCCAATGCACTGTCCAACTTGCCCTCGTCAACGGTGATCGTACCGTCGCGTTCCGTTTTGAATCCGATTTCTCCTACCGTGCTGAGCGAAGACAGTCCGGCCACACTCCCGGAAAGCGCCGATCGAATCTGTGTCAAGACACCTCTTGCCGTCGGCTCATTGAAAAAGATCCCGCCCTTTTTCGTCGCCAGATCATAGGTATTTCGCTCGTTGATGAATTTGACGACATCGTTATAGGCGGAAGCCAAGGCTTTGATGTTCTCCTTGACCGCGGCGGCATCCTGCGTCACGTTCACCTGTGCGGTTGATGTTCCCGTCGTATCCTTCAAGGTCAAGGTGACGCCCGCAATCGCATCGGTAATGGTGTTGCTGCCGCGCTGAATCGTGATGGGATCGAGCAAGGGATCTCCGACGACCACCACGGCATCCTGCGCCGCTTGCAACGTATTAGTCCCACCTGTTCCACTGCCGTTTAAGAAATCCAAGTTTGTATCATCGGCCACGATCGTAATACCGTTTGCCTCGCCGGTATTGGTGGCGGTCAACAGCAGCCGGTAGGCCGGAACCGACTCGGTCCCCGTATTGATGATCGATGCCGTCACTCCTGCTCCCAGGGCATTAATCCCTTCCTTCAGATCTTCGATCGTCGCTGTGTCCGAGAGGGTCACCGTTTGATCGGCACCTGATCCCACGCTGAATGTAAACGTCCCCGAGGCCCCTGACACAATATCGTCGGTGGTGGACGAGACCGCCTTCGCCGCCACATTGGTGATCTG
>JAOUPN010000451.1 GCA_029879905.1 Nitrospira sp.
CAAGGCTTTCCATATCGAACGTCTGAGTGCGGAGGGGATGAGGGTCGGCCTGGTTGCTCGCTGCATCGCAAAAGCGGAACAACGGCAGCCGAAGGAGCTTGAGCAGGTCTTTATCGCAGGCCTGCTGCATGATACGGGGATACTCATGTCGACTGACAATCGGAGCTCGCGATATAGCTCAGTCCTTTCCAGGGCACGTACTGAGCGTCAGAAAATCTGGGAAGCCGAACAGGGCATATTCTGCGCCACCCATGCCGAAGTCGGCGCTTACCTGTTGGGATTATGGGGGGTTGACGAAGCCGTCATTGAGGCGATCGCGCTGCATCATCGTCCGGAAGACAGCCGGTCGGAGGGGTTTACAGCATTGACGGCCGTGTAAGCGGCGGATGCCTTACTGCAGAAGCAGTATGGGCAGGCGATGGATTGCCTGCCGTCGACGTTGAACCGGAACTATCTTGATCGGCTGGCGATCGCCGATCGATTACCTCAATGGGGGATCACGGCGTGGAATGTGGGCAGGGCATTGGCTGCGTGAACCACGGTATGGAGGGGAAAGGATATGGCACGCAGGGGATATGAGAACGGTAGACAATCAGGCCGGACACGATTTCACCCGATACTTGTCGTCCTGTGCGTGTAGAGCGAAGCTAATATGACGGCCACGGCCGATTAATCAGGTGATGATGATGAACCAGATTCTTTTTGTCGACGATGAGCAGAAGATCCTGGATGGGCTGCGCCGTAATCTGCGGTCGATGAGAGACCAGTGGACGATGATGTTCGCCTGCGGCGGCGAGGAAGCCTTGACGATGATGGAGGGGGCCGCCGTCGATGTGATCGTATCGGACATGCGGATGCCCGGTATGGACGGTGCGGAACTGCTGCGGCAAGTCCAGCAGCGCCATCCGCACGTGATTCGGGTCATCTTGTCCGGGCAATCCGATAAGGAGATGGTGCTGGAATCGATCGGTTCCACGCATCTTTTTCTGTCCAAGCCCTGTGAAAAGGAGGCGTTGCAGGCGACGATCGAACGGGCTTGCGCCTTGCGGGCGATTCTCCAGGACAAGGGTCTTCGTGCATTGGTGGGACGGATGAGGAGCATTCCCAGTATGCCGAAACTCTATGCGGAAATTAAATCCTTGGTGGAATCGGACCAGTGGTCGTTGAAAGAGGTCGGGCAGATTATCTCTCGAGACGTGGGCATGACGGCTCGAGTACTTCAGGTGGTCAATTCTGCCTACTTTGGAACGGCGGAAAACATATCAACGATTGAGCAGGCCGTCAATTTCTTGGGCGTGGATGTCATCGAATCGCTGGCTCTATCCGAACATGTCTTTTCTAAATGCTCGGATGAATTAGTCGAGATGTTTCCGATCGACCGTCTTTGGTTGGAGGGAGCGGGGACGGGTACGCTGGCTCGTGAGATTGCCAGGGCGGAGCAGCGTCCGTTGGTTGAAGTGGAGCAGGCCTTTATTGCCGGCTTGCTCCATGACACGGGTATCCTCATGTTCGCCATCAATCACAGTAGGCGATACCGCGCCGTCCTCGACAAGGCACAGGCTCAACAACGGAAGATCACAGAGGTGGAGCAAAAAGAGTTTAACTCGTCGCATGCCGAAGTCGGTGCCTATTTACTGGGTCTTTGGGGAGTCAGCGAAGCAATTGTGGAAGCTGTCGCTCTCCATCACCGCCCTGGAGACAGCGGAGGAACCGGTTTTACCCCGCTGACCGCCGTGCATGCGGCGGATGTCCTCTATCAAGAGGTGGCCGGGGCGATTATCGATTGCCCGCCTTCCTTGCTGGATATGGCCTATTTAGAGCGTGCGAACGTTGCCGATCGGGTTCCGCAATGGCGAGAGTTGGCCTCACAATTGATACAGGAGGTCAAGTCATGAGTGAGCGGGTTCTTTGCGTGGACGATGACGCCAATATTCTTGAGGGATATCGTCGGCAACTGCGAAAGGAGTTTACGCTGGAGACCGCCGTCGGCCCCGAAGAGGGACTGGCCACGCTGGCTGCACGTGAGCCGTTTGCCGTCGTCGTGTCGGATCTGCATATGCCCGGGATGAACGGGATTCAGTTCTTAGCCAAGGTACGAGAACGCTCTCCCGATACGGCGAGAATTCTCTTGACCGGCAATGCGGATCTGCAGTCATCGATCGAGGCCATCAATCGTGGGCAGATTTTTCGTTTTCTCACCAAACCCTGTTCCTCTGACCAATTGGGCACGACATTGACAGCCGGCATTGCCCGGTACCGGTTGGTGACGGCGGAACGGGAGCTGTTGGAACAAACGCTCAGCGGCAGCATCAAGGTCTTGTGCGATATCTTGTCCTTGGTCAATCCCGAAGCATTCGGACGGTCGTCTCGGATCGCGAGAATCGTGGAGGCGGTTGCTGCTCACCTGAAGCTGCCTGAAATCTGGCCGATCAAAACCGCGGCGCTGTTGTCGCAAATCGGCTGTGTCATTCTTCCGGATCCGGTCCTCAAGAAGGTGTATCGCGGGGATGCGCTGACAGGCGAAGAGACGCAGTTATACAAACAGCATCCCTTCGTGGCTGCAGACCTGGTGGCCAAGATCCCACGCATGCAACGTGTCGCGGATATCATTAGAGCGCAGGATCATTACTATGATGCCGACGGGGGCACGGGCACTGATCGATCGAGCAATCAGGTCTCTTTGGAGGCAAGAATCCTGAAGGTGGCGCTGGACTTCGATGCGCTTGAGTCGGCAGACAAAACCAGGATGAAGGCCTTTGACGAACTGAAAAGCCGCACGGGATGTTACGATCCGAAAGTTGTGGAGGCGTTGAAAGCGGTCTTTCCCGACGATATCAAGTATGAGATGCAAAGAATCGGAGTAGATGGACTGAGGTTGGGGATGATCTTGGGTGAGGATATTCGAACGAACGGGGATGTCCTCTTGGCATCGAAGGGGCAGGAAGTGAACGAGTCCATCACCC
>JAOUPN010000452.1 GCA_029879905.1 Nitrospira sp.
GCGAGAAGGAAATGAGGTAAGAAATGGGACGAAGGCATGAACAATACAGCGTCGGCTACGCTCTGGCTTCCGATCAGATTCGCTGGCCGGACCAAAACAACATCCGTGCAGGCCTTGTCGACTCATCATGCTTGCGTGCCAGGCCCCTCGCATGCAAGCGAGGCGTATGCTACCCCACACAACGAGGAAAGGCAAGCTTCGGCCTCCCTCTCTTTCGCCTTCATATCCTCAAATTTTCGCTGAATAACGTCGGTATTTCCTATAGATTGCTCAGAGGACTGGGGCATACTATTTCGATTGCGTCGGCTTTTTGATCTGCAAGATGTCTTGCTGCAACCGATCGCGTTCGGCAAGGATCTTTTTCCTCCGCTTCCATCGATTCCATGTCCACCATTCCAACTTCTCATCAAAGGTCACCGTTGGAGTCTCGGCACTGCCACCAGGAGGCTCCTGAAACGAATAGCCTTCGTGCGTATCACGTTGGTCGAAAAATCGTTTATAGAGGTGATCATACAGCCCCTTACCTGATCCGCCGCCAGCCATCGGCACTCCTTCCTAACCTACATGATCCATATCAGTTCGACGTAGCATGACAATCCTGCGCGACAGGGGAGAAGAGCATAACGCGCAAAGCCGGTCCCTGCCAGCCTCGCGGCTCCCTCCCGTCCCGCGTGAGGAGACCATAGTACCGTGACACCTTGAGATGGTGCAATGGGCAACGAGGCCTGTGCTATAGTTTTGCCTCGTCTGAGAAATAGCGAACAACGCCGGAGGATCTATGCACATAGGCATCTCTTCATCTCTGTTGCGGAAAACATTCGCGATTCTCAGCCTGTGCGTCATCCTGCCGACGGTCACCGTATCGGCACAGCACGCTGACAGCAGGCGTTCCCCATCCCTCGGCGTCATTGATCCCGAACGGATACTGGCCGATATTCGCACATTGAGCAGCCCCTCGTTTAATGGGCGGCAAACCGGCACAGAGGATGATCTCCGTTCAGCCCGATGGGTCGCGCAGGAATTCCTGTCGGCGGGGCTCCGTTTCCCGAACATGTCCGGCGGTACGCTACCGATACCGTCTTTTACAGGAAAAGCCGGCGCGGCGGACGGCATCATGACCGCCCTGGTTCCGACACCCGTACTGGCGCCGAATCCTGTTCTTCAAATCGAAACTCCTGACACCTTGTCACCCGCGACACTCGGTGCCGATTACCTCCCGATCTTCGATTCGCCTTCGGCCGACGTCCGGGCTCGTATTGTCTTTGTCGGCTACGGCATTGTCGATCCGGCTCAAAACATCGACGACTATGCCGGTGTGGAGGTGAAGAACTCGATCGTGCTCTTTCTGCGAGGAAAACCGGACCATTTCAAAGAGCCGGTAAGCCATGCAGACAAGGTCCGATTCGCCCGAGAACGTGGCGCCCTGGCTTACCTGACCGCTACCGGTCCTATCCTTCATCCCTATGCCGTCCGTCGCGGCGTCACAGGAAGCCCCAGTGCCTTCTACGGACAACTGCCGCAAGACCAAGCCATCCCCGGAGCCTGGGTCAGTACAGCCCTCGCGGAACAGATCCTGGCCGACCCGAACAGCGACACTCCGGATCGACTGCGTATCCTGCAAGAACAGCTCAATCAGAGCTCGTCGGCGCAATCGATTCCAACGAATCGCTACGCCTCGCTTCAGTGGAACACGGTCACAGAAGACGGTACGTTGACGAACGTGCTTGGCGTGATTCCGGGAACAGGGCCGGACTGGATCATCATCGGAGCCCACCGTGATCACTTTGGCAAGCCGGCGGGAGTCTTATTCCCAGGGGCAGATGATAATGCCTCGGGTACCGCCGTGATTCTGGAGGTCGCACGGGCACTTATAAAGAGCGGATTCCAGCCTCAGCGAAGTATCCTCTTTATATCCTTCAGCGGGGAAGAACGGGATCTCCTCGGATCGCGCCTCTACATCTCACACCCGGTTGTGCCTCTCCCTGCAACCAAGGCCATGATCAATATCGATCATGCCGGAGTCGGCAACGGCCGCCTCACGGTCGGAGTGACCGGCCTTGATAAGAGCGTCGCATCGGAGGCAGGTACGACAGCGGGGCTCGACGACAAGCTCAACCTTTACGGATTTTTCCCCGGTGGGGATCATGTACCGTTCACAGAAGCCGGCGTGCCGACCGTCACCGTCGTCAGCGGCGGCATCCATCCACACTTTCACCAACCCACCGACACCGCCGACACCATTGATCCGAAGATTCTCAACACCGTGGCGCGGTATGTCTTGGCGCTAGCATGGCAATTAGCCAATGAGCCGTAAGAGCAGCAGACTGAACCTCTTCCTCTCCAACCTCATCAGTCCATCTTGCAAGGAGTTTTGATCGAGCCTGGATTCTGCAATAGAACAACAGAGGTCTTCTTGACTGTCATTTCGACCAACAGGAGAAATCTGATTGGCCTTCCTTCAAGATTTCTCACTGCGTTCGAAATGACACAGGGCTCACGAGTCAGTTATCTGATTCGTGCACGAGATACGCCCTCAGAATCCACCTCATTCTTCAGACTTCAATCAAACTGCGGGATCTGGGCTGATGAGCCTGAGATCCACAGTGGTCGATCCCAGAGCAGTCAGGTGGATGGTAGACGGTACGTTCCTCGACCGCAGCGAACCTTGGCCTGAACCTCAGCCTTAGCCTATCCTCACCTGCTACGGAATATCGATGAGGGGCGCAGGTTGAAGTGGATCCGGAATCGTGGACCGAATCGGAGGCAATGGAGCCGTTTGGCGCGGAGGGCCAGGCAGGACGAGCGGATTACCGGCTTGATTGGCGCCTTGGATAAGACCGATCGACAACTGCGGCCCCAACGTCCCGACCGCTCCGCTCCAGGCTTGTCCCGTAGACGGATTACGGAAACTATAGGTCTCGAAGTTTTGGCCAGGCGTACGCATAAAACCCTGTGTGCCCT
>JAOUPN010000453.1 GCA_029879905.1 Nitrospira sp.
CTCTACTCAGACCCGCAAGGGGCCGTCATCGGACAGCTCGAAGCGGAAGTGAAGGGGAAACCGGCCCATTATGACTTCGAAGACGACGACGGCTTCCGTGAACGGCTGTGGGTCGTCGCGAACCCGGCGATCCTGCAACACGTCGTAGAGGCCATGCACAGCAAACCCCTCTTCATTGCCGACGGACACCACCGGTATGAAACCGCCCTGAACTATCAAAAATTTCGCCGACAGGCAGGAGGCCCTTCGGACCTCCAGCCCTACGATGGGGTCTTAATGCTACTGGCCCCGCTTGAAGACCCGGGCTTGACCGTACTGCCGACCCATCGAGTGCTCACCACACCGGTGCCCTCGTTTGATCAAATCCAAACCCTGCTGGGCGAGACCTTTGACTTTCAGGAGTTTCCATATACGGATGCGACCCAGGCAGCTGCACGTACGCAATTTATCTCCGCCCTCAGAACGAACGGACAAACGGCTCCCGTATTCGGATTGGCCCTGAAGGGAGACGCGCGATATGTGACCCTGACCCTCAAGGCAACCCATCGTCCGTCCGCGCAGGCCTCGCCGAGAGCGAAGCTTGACGTCTCGCTCCTACAGCAACTCATCGTGACCAAACTCTGCCCCTCTCAATCGGAGCAGGAAGCCATTGTGTATACCAAAGACGACCACGAAGCCCTGGACTGGGCCGCCAAGGGGGTCGGAACCGCCGCACTGTTGCTCAACGCCACGAAAGTGTCTGAAATTCAATCTGTGGCGACGGCCGGTGAGCGCATGCCCCACAAATCGACCTATTTCTATCCGAAACCGTTGACGGGACTCGTCATCAATGTGATGGACAAGCAGTGAGGGGTGAGGGGTAAGGGGTAAGGAGTGAAGTGCCCGAGCGCGTGATCGCCTTACGTCTCACGATCCATGCCTCACGGACCAGAACATGACTGCTAAAATCCTCATTGTCGATGACGATGCCGATATCGTCGCAGTGTTGGAAGACCGGCTGCAATCCCTCGGCTATGGAACCGTGACGGCCTGCGACGGCCTGCAAGCGCTGGAGCAAATCGCGCAGGAATCCCCTCATCTTGTGCTGTTGGATTTAACCCTGCCCAAACTCTCCGGGCTGGAGGTCCTCAAACAGCTGCATCGTGCGAGACAAGTCGACAGCCTTCCGGTTGTCGTCATGACGGCACATGGTTCAATCGACAAGGCAGTCGAGGCGATGAAAGAAGGGGCCTATGACTTTCTGACCAAGCCGCTCGACAAAGATCATCTGCTCCTTGTCATTCGCAAAGCCCTCGAGCGCGATTCACTTCGCCGACAGGTCGACTATCTCCGTTCCGAAGTCTCCGGTCGATATGCGTCCATCGTCGGCAACAGCCCATCGGTCACAGCAGTGATTGAATCCGCTCAACGCGCCGCCAGATCCGATGCCGGCGTCCTCTTGCTCGGAGAAAGCGGAACCGGCAAGGAATTGTTCGCCCGCTCCATCCACCAATGGAGCCCCCGCCAGGCGATGCCGCTGATCGTCATCAATTGCGTGGCATTGACCGAAACATTACTGGAAAATGAACTGTTCGGCCACGAACGCGGCGCCTTCACCGGCGCGGACCGGCAGCAAAAGGGCAAATTGGAAATGGCCGACGGCGGCACCGTCTTCCTGGACGAAATCGGCGACATGTCGCTCCCGCTTCAAGCCAAGCTGTTGCGCGTTCTCCAAGACAGGGAATTTCAGCGCGTCGGTGGGTCCAAAACCGTATCGGTGAACATTCGCATCATCGCCGCCACGAACAAAGATCTCAAGAAGGCCGTCAAAGCCGGAGAATTCCGCGAAGACCTCTATTTTCGATTGAACGTCATTACCCTCACGCTTCCACCGCTTCGGGATCGTCGAGGCGACATCCAGGGCCTGGCCCAATTCTTTCTGAACCGCCATGCGAACGATGCCAAGCGTCCACACGTGACCCTCAGTCCGGAGTCGTTGGATGCACTGAACCGATACGCATGGCCGGGGAATATTCGTGAGTTGGACAATGTCATCGCGCGGGCCGTCGTGCTCAGCCCCACAGACACAATTGAACCGGGCATGCTGGCTCTGATGCAGGAAGATGCGGAACTACGGGACACGGACGGCACCCACCTGCCGTATCTCGACCTGCCCTACCATGATTCCATGGACGAGCACAGCCGCCATATCATCACTCGCGCGATCGAACAGGCCAACGGCAATCAAACCAAAGCCGCCGAATTTCTCAAGCTACAGCGTACCTACCTGGCGCGATTGATCCGCCGCCACAAATCCGGCCATTCAGCCGAAAGGACTGAGGACTGAGATTTCAGGACTGAGGGCCCAGGACTGAGGTTTGAGGACTGAGGACTGAGGGCTGAGACTTGAGTGCTGAGGCGCTCGGATCAGTCGCACCAAACAAACCAAATCAACCAAACAAACTAAACGAACCAGACAGACCGAATAGACCAGACGAATCCTTCGACTGCGCTCAGCCCGGATTCCGCAGTTGACCATTCGGCCTCTTGTCATTCCCGCGTGTTTCTAGCGGGAATCCAGGACGTCCGAAAACCTGGATGCCCGCTTTTGCGGGCATGACGTGCTTTTCTCCGTCACCGCGTCATATTCCCATCGTACAAAGGGGTTTTGACCGCTCACTCACGATCCCACCGTTGAACTGCGGAATTCTGGCTCAGGGCAGGCGCCCCGCACCGAACCATTAAACCTTGAGCCGTTTGCACAACTTCGTTGCCCAATTTCCGATCCGGCGGTAACGTTGGGGTACCGAAGGAGGAGGAAAGATGCGCAAATCCATGGTCATCTTGATAACCCTTATTTTGACTCAAAGCGGGTGCAGTGTGTTTGGGGGCTATACCGATGAGATCTATCAACCCAGCCCCCCCCCCCGAGGCAAGGAAGCAAGAACATGAAC
>JAOUPN010000454.1 GCA_029879905.1 Nitrospira sp.
TCTGACGCCGACGCCGACCTATTCCCATGAGGAACGGGATCTCTTCTACCGGGCGTTGGCGTTCATGGGGGCAAGGCTGGTTGCGCATGGGGTGACGGTAATCTTCGACGCGACAGCCAATCGGAGGGTCTATCGCGACTTTGCGCGTGGTCTGATCCCAAACTTCATCGAAGTGGCGGTGGAATGTCCGTTGGAACTGGCCATGCAGCGGGACTACAAAGGAACGTACCGACGTGGTCAGCGCGGTGAATCAGCCACGGTCCCGGGGTTGCAAGATGCCTACGAACAGCCGATCAACCCAGAGGTCAGGATTGATACGACGAAGATGGTGGCGAATGATGCGGCGGAGATGATAATGAAGATCGTGACCACGAAGGTGTTCTAAGCCCAATTCGACCGCAGGATCTATCTCCCTATCCTCCATATACACGCCCTTGGTATAAGCCGGAACGCTCCTGTTCAGGTGTAAAGCCACGTTTCTCATATTTCTTTTGACGAACAATTGCTGATTCACTACTCTGGAGCAAGAGAACACTTTAGGAACACTCTGTGGTAATGTTGGTATGTAAGAAGATGCAGCGGTTGATGGGCACTGCCATGCTCTTATTGGTGTTTCATGCTCCGGTTCTGGCCGCTGATGCAGAATTTGCTCTTCCATCCATGGAACAGGATGAACATGTTGCGGAGTGGTGGTTCTACCAGCTTCTTGTCGCATTGGATTATGGCTCAGATCAGAAGGCTCTCTCAATATGGGAGGGAAGATTAGATCAGCACGAGAATGTAAGCTCGCGAACAGGGGAATCTCGTGCTTGGCAATTGGCAAAGCTATACACGTCAATTGAGAAATACGATCTCGCGATTGGTTTGTATCAGCAATATTATGCAGGGTATTTTCCCGCTACGGTTGATGAGCGCGCTAGGCTTGGTGAGCGTCTGATATTTGGAAGTATAGGAGGTAGTAAGACTCCTGGGGCAATTGGAAAAGCACAATGCCCTTTGTGCCACAGCTTTCAAGGAGGGGTAGCAGGGGAGCGAGCTCCTAGTCTATTTGGCGTCTACCGTCGTTCGTTGGAACGCCTTCAAGACCCTCGATACCATCTCGGTAGCCCTCAAGAGCGTGATACCAAGAAACAAGAAGCCTGCATTGGTTGTGGAACCGCAACCAGTGCGATGGAGTATTTGGCCGAGTCTGTGGCCTGCCCGAATTGCTACATAGTTGCCGGATATGGCTTCAAAGGCACTCGTGATACGGATGGAGGGTGCCCGATAATTCACAAGCCGCCCATCAATCTGAGCATCCCTGAGCTGATTGCCGTAGAGACATGGATTCTGAAGCAAGAAGGTGTCGAATTGTCTTTGGATGAAATGAGAAATGCCCATGAAAAGTTCATTCCAAGAAACGAAAGGCCTGGCATCGAAGAAGGATTAAGGTTAGCCGCTCTATACGAGACAAAAGGGGATTATGCGAAGGCGCTCGCATTGATCGAGGATAATTATCGCGGTGTTGACAAATATAAACGACAAGCACTGATGCGTTTGAGGGACAACGTTGATCTCTTTGTCGTGTTTAAGCAACGCGACGATCTTATTGAGCGGTATCCGTTCTTGCTGCATCCCAACCGACAACCTATGAGGCATCAAGATACATCTAGGCTCGGTATAGAGTATGAGAGTTTCCATACATATAGGAGTGAGGCCCCTCGGTGGTCGCCGAATGGAAACACCCTTCTCTTTACTACTTGCCAAGAGAAGGAGTGCCAACTTCGATTGCTAGAAATGGACAATCGAAAGGAAAAGGTCCTAGTTGATAATGCAGCCTACGGTGATTGGTCGCCAGATGGGAAGTATGTGGTTTATATCTCGTCTGGGAACTTGGTTCGCCGTGAGCTTCTCACAGGAGAAGCGGTCGTCCTGGGAGAGGTTCCTCTTCGCACGAATCAAAGGCCGCGGTGGTCTGCTGATGGAATGGCCATTGAGTTTCTCCAGCGAGTTGCTACAACCCAGCCGTGTCGCAAGATTACTTTTAATCTTTCCGAGGGAGTTTGGAAGATAATTCGTATGACGGAGGAGCCGGCAGCTCTGTCCAATCAATCTATACAAGATCTCCCATATGATGTGATCGCTCGCAACGAGGCATCACTATTCTGCGGAAGGTCCACCCAGAAACCGAGCTCGAGCCCGCTTCGCCGTTACATTGTGCGGGGCCAGGCTGATGAAGTCTTTTCGATGAAATCCCGTTTCCCATCTAGGTCGCAGTGGGTGAAGGAACCTGTGTGGTTCCTCAACAAGGAAGATGATTTTGCCGTTCTGCTTTTAAGAAATGGGAGGAATGTAACCGTTTCACCGGACGGCCACTGGGTTGCCTATGAATATTACGGAACTTACCGTGGGGATGATTTCACCTTTGAGATAACGAATCTACATGTCGCTCGGCTTAAAGAATTTCCGCGAGGGGTTCATGAGTATGCTTTGAAAAAAGGGAGCCGAGATGGTCTGAGGAAAGGGATGATTCTGAACGTGTATAGAGATGACGAATGGAAGGGGTATCCGCCTATTGGGTCTGTACAAGTGGTCCAAGTTCTTCGCCACGAATCCACTGTGAAAACAGTTGTTGAGGTTCATCATGTTCAAGAGTCTGATGCGCCCAATCAGTTATTTGAGAAACCAGTTGAAGCAGGCGATCGCGTTATCATTCCTGGGACCAAGCAGGAAGCGGTTCTCCTTGGCATAGACGCTTTCTCACCCCAACCCCATGACGAAAGTCAGTGATGCAGGATAGAGAGCACTGTCATCCTGAGTGTCATTTATCGTTTGAACAACCGCACGTAGTCTTCAAAGATGAAGAGGCGGTTGCGCCTCTGATCGGTCAGCTTCCTCAAAATCTCCAGCTTGACGAAGTCGTCAATGAGTG
>JAOUPN010000455.1 GCA_029879905.1 Nitrospira sp.
GAATCACTGTATGGGCTTCTTTGGCTTTCCCGGTGAAACGAAGGAAGAGGCCTGGCAGTCGGTGCAATTCTTGGAGGACAACAGGGACCATGTCCATTCCTTGGGGTTCGGGACCTTTGATCTCGGACGGCACAATCCCGTGGCGAAACATCCGGACAAGTGGGGGGTGAAGGCCTATAAGAATCCGGAGTGGGATTTAGCCTTGGACTATTACTATACAGTGAAGAACGGGATGAGTATTGAAGAGGCCGAGCGGGTATTCGAACAATTCGAGCAGCACCATCATCCTGGTTGGGATTTGCGGCTCTATATTCGTGAATACATCTTTCTGTATATCTCAAGGTTTGGTTTAAGTAAACTGTCAGATCTGCAGTATTATGCGAGAAAAACAGATGGCGTGGTCACGACGTTGGAAGGGAAGATGTGATGAACCGGTAAGGGGTAAGGTGTGAAGGGTGAGGGGCGGGAACACAATTCCGGACCGTTACGTAACACTGTACGTTTTACGTTTCACGACGCAACATCATGAGTGCTGATAGCTTCGTCCAAATAGACGGATTGGCTCCGTTGGCTCAGGCTGAGCGGAAGAAGAGCAAGGTGATGCTCTTGTTTCCGCCGGAGTGGGTGCCGACGGCGCCGTATCTTGCGCTGCCCTCGTTGACCTCGGTTCTTCGTCAGGCCGGTCATACGGTCATCCAGCGTGACATCAATATCGAGATGTACGACCACTTCTTCAGCATGGAGTTTCTGATCTGGCTGAAGGGACGCTTGGGCATGCATCTGAAGCCGCTGCAAGACAAGGAGAAGGCCGGACGGCTCACTGAACGTGATATGGGCCACAAGGCGGTCCTGGAGCAGGCCTATGCGGTGGACGTCTTTGATCTGGCGGCACGGGCTGAGGATGCCAAGGCGATCGTGCGCGGCGAGCGGTTTTACGATGCCGACAAATTGGAAGGGGCGCTCAATACCTTTCGCGAGGTGATGCAGTATATCTCCGCCGCCTACTATCCGGCTTCGCTGGTCTTCTATCCGATGGAAAGCAATCTTGGGTACAGGCCCGGGGTTTCGCACGAAGTGTTTGCGTGTCTTGATGATGAGCAGGTGAACGTCTATCGCGATATCTGCAATCAGCTGGTGTTGCCGTCCGTTTCCAAGGAAGCGCCCGATGTCGTCGGTATTTCCATCGGGACCCAGATGCAGCTCCTTGCCGGTCTGACCTTTTGCAAATTGATCAAGGAGGCATTTCCTGCGATCAACGTCGTCGTCGGCGGCAATGTCGTGACCCGCTTGCATGAGGAATTGCCGCGTCATGATCGGTTCTTCGGCGAAGTGTTCGATGCCGCCATTCTCTATGAAGGCGAGCATGCGTTGCTCTGGTACATCGAGGCGTTGAACGGAGAGCGGCCCATGGCATCGGTGCCGAATCTGATCTATCGTGACGCGACCGGCGTGCATGAGAATCAGGAGGTCTATACGGAAAAGACGGCGGCGTTGCCGCTGCCGGACTTTGACGGCTTTCCTCTGGACTCCTACTTCGTGCCGGAGCGGATCATGCCCTACTTGGCGACGAGAGGTTGTTATTGGGGGCGCTGTACGTTTTGCGATCATGGCCAGGGCTACTTCGATCAGTTTCGCGGCAAGGCCGCGCCGTTGGTGGTCGAGCAGGTTAAGGCGCTACGGGATAAGTATCAGTGCCGCCATTTCCTCTTCAGCGACGAGTCCTATCCGCCTGCATTGTTCAAAAAAGTGTCGCAGCTTCTTGTAGATCAAGATGTCGGTATCAAGTGGACGACGTTGATCCGCTTCGAGGAGACACTTCAAGATCAAGACTTGTGGGAGCAAGCAGCCAAGTCGGGATGCTGCACCCTGTATTACGGCATGGAGTCGGCGAATGAGCGCGTACTCAATCTTATGGATAAACATGCGAAGCCGGCCGTCATGCGACAAAATCTTGCGATGGCGGCAAAGGCGGGGATCTGGAACCATGTGATGGCCTTCTATGGGTTTCCCGGGGAGACGGTCGAGGAAGCCATGGAGACGAGGCAATTTTTACTCGACAACCAGCCGGTGATCCATTCGTCCGAACTGTTCTATTTCGTGGCCTACCGACATACGCCGATGGTGCGTCACCCTGAAAAGTTCGGCATCACGATCCATAAGCAGGAGGAGTATGATCTCCCGCTGGACTACTACTATACGGTGAATGAATCGGGCGGTCTTTCCTGTCTCGACGCCATGCAGCTGTGCGAAGAATTCTATAAGCATGATTTCCACCCATGGGCGGTGCGGGTCAACGCACGTGAGCATGTCTTTCTCTACATCTCCAAGTTCGGAACCAATGTGCTTCCGCAGATCTATGCGAAACAGCCTGCCACGGTCGGTGCAGGGGAAGGGGTCTCAGGTCTGGTTACCTGGCCGATGGCCATGAATGCCGGCGAAGAGGGGCAGGACGGGATGTCACGCGTGACCAGCCATGATGTTGAGTAAGGGGTGAACGGTGAACAGTGAGGCGTGAAAGGTGAAGAGTGAAGAGTGAAGAGTGAAGAGTGAAGAGTGAAGAGTGAAGAGTGAAGAGTGAAGAGTGAAGAGTGAAGAGTGAAGAGTGAGGCTCAGGTTAAGGCTGAGCTCGGACTTCTTCCTTGACCTCAACCTTAGCCTTGACCTTCTGTCTCATCGGGGACCAGCACCATCGACAACAACATATAGGCCGCTTCGATTCGCCGAGTCATCTCCTCGGCTTTCTGGTACGCCGCTGTATACTGGTCGGGGTGGTTGGTGAGATTGGCATAACGAGCAGGGTTCCAGTTATCGAGTTGGACATGCTTGGCCCGTTCCAGATCTTCGGTTGTGACCGGAAGCGTCAGTCCAAGTATCTCCAGCGCATGGGCGATTTCTTGATGAAT
>JAOUPN010000456.1 GCA_029879905.1 Nitrospira sp.
TTGCAGAACAGCACGGAGCCCATCATGTGCGCGTATTCGGATCGGCAGCGCGTGGAGAGGCAGGCCCAACCAGCGATATCGATTTATTGGTCAGGATGGACCATGGACGGAGCTTGTTGGACCTGATCGCTCTGAGCCAGGAATTAGAATCTGTTCTGCACCGAAAAGTGGACATCCTCACCGATGAGGGACTGAGTCCCTATCTGAAGCAACGCATCCTTGACGAAGCCGTCCCCCTATGAAGGACGACCGCATCTACCTGCTCCACATCCGCGACTCTATTCAATCCATTCTTGAGTACACATCCACCGGCAAGGATCATTTCTTCGCAGATAGAAAAACGCAGGACGCTGTTGCTCGCAACCTGGAAATTATTGGCGAGGCCACTAAGCACATTTCTTCTCGCCTCAAAGAGACTCACCCAGACATTTCTTGGAAACCCATCGCAGGAATGCGCGACAAGCTGGTGCATGATTACTTCGGCGTTGACTTACGACTTGTATGGGATGTTGTCGACGCGACTTGCCTGAATTGGAGGACAAGATCGTCAGACTTCTGAAAGAACTTGGCTAATAATCGAGACTGAAAATCAAGCCAGTATGCCAATAGCTATTACAGCGGAATGCTGTGTTGGCCTTCTGGTATAACTGCTTCCCGAGAGAGGCTACGCTTTCGATTGGGCCGTCGTTGAGGGATCTGACTCTGAGGTCTTGTCGCCTTCTTCTTCGGCGGGGGTCTCTTCCTCCGGCACATCGAACCACTGCACCAACATCTCATCCCACCAGGCTTCGGTGACGTCTTCTCCAGGGTCGGCTCCCAAAAACTCCACATCGTCTTTTTTGACTGTGGACCCGACAACGTGGGGCTGAAACTTCGCACGGTCGATGACTTCCTTGGTCGCATAGCCGCCGATGATCCAAGAGTCGGGATCGGCCCTCCTGGATTTATAGGCTTTCAGGCCGAGCTTGAGATAAATAAAAATCTGCTGTTGGATCGGATCTGTCACCCCGGACTGGGGCAGGCTGAGCGTTTTCTCGATACGCTTCCGCCAATGCCGATCGTCGTAGCGTGACGTAATCAGCTGAAGCATCTGTTTTCCTAGAACGGCATCAAGCGGCATAACCTATCCTTCATGTATTTCACTCAATTTTCGAGGCTGATCAACATGGCATTCCAGCAAGGCCGCAGGGAGGTCGGCGACTGAGGCGTACACTCGGAGGTACGTCGCAGGGAGACGAACGACTGAGAACGAAGCTGGAGGACATTTTCATCAGCCGAGATGTTGCTTAAAGAAGGCTTTCGTCCTCTCCCAAGCATCTTTCGCGGCTTCCGGCCTATAGACGGACGGATCGGTATCACGGAAGAACGCATGAGGCGCTTCGGCATAAGTCTTAATCTCGCCCTCTTTGCCATGTTTCTTGAACGCGAGCGCCAATCTCTGCACATCCGCCTTGGTAATCCACCCGTCGTCTTCTCCATAGAAGTAGAGAACGGGAGCCGACAGCTTGGCCAACGGGGTGTCCGGATTTGGCACCTGTCCATAGAACGGCACCGCCGCCTTGATAAACTCCGTCACACAGGGCAGCAGGAGCGCGTAGGATCCCCCCATGCAGAAACCGGTGACACCGATTCGCGTCTTGTCGACCTCCGGAACCGACCGGAGATAGCCTACGGTAGCGATCAAATCTTTGAGTCCATCCTCCAATTTGAGCGCGTTCATGAGCTTGCCGGCTTCACCGGGATCGGTCGTGATGGCATGCCCCAACCGCGAGTACATATCCGGAGCAATCGCCACATACCCTTCCGCTGCATACCGCCTGGCGATGTCCTTGATATGGTCGGTCAGTCCCCACCATTCCTGTACGACGATGATCGCAGGCCGTCTCTCATTGGTCTTCGGAGCCGCGACAAATGCCTTGAGTGAGACGGTGCCGCTGAGATACTTGACCGTCGCTTCTCTGATCGATTGAGCCATATCTTACCTTTCCTCCAAACAGAGGGTATCAGTCCTGAGTATCAATTGTTGAATGCTGAGTTGTGAAATCGACACTGAACCGTCCGCAGCCCCGCAATCTCCGATACTCAGCACTCAGGTCTCAGCACTTCCCTAATGGCCTGCAACCATCATCTCGGAAATTTTCAGAGTCGGACTTGCAATGCGCCCACGGAATACCAGGTCGCTCCCGACCAGTTCAATATCCTTCAACATCTGTTTCAGATTACCGGCAATCGTGATTTCTTCGACGGGGAAAGCCAGTTCGCCGTTTTCAATCCAAAACCCGCTGGCCCCTCTGGAATAATCTCCCGTCACCATATTGATACCGAAACCGATAAGTTCAGTCACATAGAGTCCTTCTTTCACCGACCCCAGAATCTGTTCGGGCGACTTCGCTCCCGGAACCAGATAAAAATTGGTCGGCCCGACAGACGGACTTTCCCCGACACTTCTCGACGCACTTCCCGTCGACGGGAGTCCAAGCTTTCTCCCGGAATAGGTGTCCAATAGATAACTAGTCAGCACACCCCGCTCGACAATCGTATTTTTTCTCGTGGCCAACCCTTCGCCGTCGAACGGACGAGCCCCCAGACCACCGACCATGCGACCATCATCGTACACCGTGATCTGGTCGGACGCGACTACCTTCCCAAGTTGATCGAAGAGAAACGAGGCACGTTTGTAGAGACCATAGCCGGACACGGCGCCGCAAAGGTTCGCAAGCAAGCTGCCCGCGGTGTCTTGATCAAACACCACGGGTACACGCTTCGTTGCCACTCTCCGAGCTCCCAATCGACGGACGGCACGCCTGGCCGCTTCTTGCCCGATTGATTCGGCTGAGGACAACCGCTCAAACTTGCGTTGCACCTCATACCATGCATCTCGCTGCATGGAGCCGGTA
>JAOUPN010000457.1 GCA_029879905.1 Nitrospira sp.
ATGGCCGAACGGCGCAGATTTCGATCCAGCGACGTTGCACGATTGGCCTGAGCACAAAGACGCCTTTGCCGCCCGCGCCAGAGAATGGGAACGCGTATCTGCCTGACGAACTCCCCTCGCAGTGACCCGCACGGTCGGAAAATTTCTTCTGATCAGACTCGTTTCAAATACTGCTTGAACCACCCGCAAGCCTGGTCCGCCGCTTGTTCCAATGTGCCCGGTTCTTCAAAGAGATGCGTGGCGCCGGGGACAATGATCACCTTCTTCTCACAAGTCAATAATTCGTAGGCTGCGTGATTCATCTCGATGACCGGTTCATCCCAGCCACCGACGATTAAGAGCGTCGGTGCGGTGACTCGATCGAGATAGGATTCGGCCAGATCAGGCCGTCCTCCGCGTGACACGACAGCATTCACATTCGACGGTTCTCTCGCAGCGGCTTGCAACGCGGCTCCGGCACCGGTGCTCGCGCCGAAATAACCAATGCCGAGATGGCTTGTCTTCGGTTCTGCTTGAAGCCATCTTTTGGCCAGCAGAAGGCGATCGGCTAGTAGGTCGATGTCGAACACCTTCTCTCGGTCATCGGCTTCGTCTTCCGTCAGCAGGTCGAGGAGCAGCGTGGCCAGATTGTTGTGCTGAAGGTGACGGGCCACGAAATTGTTGCGCGGGCTGAACCGTCCGCTCCCGCTTCCGTGCGCGAAGACGACGACGCCGATAGAACGAGGCGGCAGACCGAGAATTCCCTCCAGCGCGAGTTCATCTCCGGTAATCTTGACAAGATGTTCCGGGATGTCTGTCATCACTTCCGTTCTTTCTGAATGGTGCTGCAGGGAGCCGGTCGGCTCAGTTCCGAAGGTAATTGTGTATTTTCGTCGGCGCAGGCGCTATCCAGTTGGGCCTGTGTCAGTCCGAGCACTGAGGTTAAAATGGCTCCCCGCAAGTTTGCGCCCCGAATGTCGGCAGAACCAAGGTGGGCGCCGGTCAGGTCAGCTCGTACCAGCGAGGTATTTTGCAGATTGGCTTCTTGCAGGTTGGCATGAATCAGGTTGGCCTCATCAAAGCTGGAACTCCTGAGGTCGGCCGAAACGAAATTAGCCGATTCCAGGTTGGCCTTGTTGAAATTTGACTTCGGGAATGAGGTCTTGGGCGCGTACAATTCACGCAAATCGCCGCCGGCAAAGTTGGTATGGGAGCCTGTTGCGCCGATGAAGATCGCCTGGTTGAGTCGGGCTTCTCGAAAATCCGCCTCTTCAAGATCAGCATGATGGAGAATGGCCATATTCAGGTTGGCCGACCGTAAATCCGCCTTCATCAGAGAGGCTTCTTCCAAGTTGGCTCCTACCAAGTCGGCCTGCGACAATCGAGCTCCTTGTAAATTGGCATAGCGCAGGTCGGCGCCACGAAGAATCGCTGCGCGCGCATTGGCTCCGCGCAAATCTGCTTCGTCCAGGTAGGCGCTCTCCAGATCCGCTTCGATCAGTTTGGCCTGGTCAAGTCTTGCACCGTCCAGTTGCGCTCCCTGCAGATTGGTCTGGTGCAAATTGGCTTTAACGAGGGTAGCCCGACGGAGGTCAGCCCCCATCAGATCAGCTCTGGAGAGATTGGCCCCTCTCAGGGTCGCTCCGTAAAAATAGGCTTCGATGAATGTCCCGTCGGTCAGATCTGCCGAGGTCAGATCGGCGCCATCAAACTGGGCACGCTCGAATGTGGCTTCTCGCAGTCGGGCACCGATGAGGACCGCGTCAAAGAGCGTCGCTTCATCACCGATGGCACGAACGAGGTTCGCATCCGTCAGATTTGCGCGGCGCATATCGGCTCCGGCAAGAATGGCCTCTTCAAGGATTGCCTTCGTGAAATCGGCTTCTGTGAGGCCGGCTTGGATGAGACTGGCCTGATAGAGCTTCGCTTCCCTCAACACGGCCCCATCCATGTGCGCTCGTTCGAGCGTGACTCCGTCGAGGGCCGCATGGCTCAGTTGAGCCTGACAGAGCTCCGCACGTCGGGCTTTGGGATTTTTACGATGTTCGACCCAGCGTTCATGTGCTTGCACGATCCCCCGCAAGGTTTTTGCCGGTACCGGCTTCTTCTTGTAGGGGCCGTTGCAGGAGGGTGCATCGAGAGCGATTGGTTTGGAGCCTGTTTGCGTGCCGGCTCCGAGTGATTCGCCGACCAGTCCGACTGACAAAACGAGTCCCACGAGTAACGCAGGCACAGAGGCTGTTGTCATATCATATCTCCTTCATGATGAGAGAGGCTGCGGTCTACTGTCTGAGCTAGATCTTGCAAAGCCTGAGAAATCAAAACCGGAAAGGTCGGAGCCGTTTCAAGTGTTCGCAGCGGTTCGGGAAGTCGAGCCAGTTGCTCTGCCGTGTGTCGGCGCAGATCAGTCAAGGTCGGTGCTTGTGAGAGGCGGCGGCCATCCCGCATGACCGTGCGGAGAAGCGGTACCCCGGGCAGCTGATCCTCTTCGGTGGTGATAGTATCATGATCAAAACACCCATCTCCCGCGTAGGATCGAAACACCTGTTTTCGTCCCGGCCAGGTGGCTTTCCCCTCCGATCGTTTCCGGCATGGACGACCAGCATAGTCTTGAAGTTTGTAGGTGCTGTCCAGCGAAGGCGCATCGGACGAGGTCGTCATGGCTGTGCCGACGGCAAAGCCGTCGACGGGGGCGCGGCTGTCGAGCAGATCTTTCACACGGTATTCGTCGAGATTACCGCTTGCCAGAATTTGTGTGTGGGGCAGTCCGCCTTCATCCAAAATCCTGCGGACTCGTCGGGCATGGTCGGCCAGATCACCACTGTCTAAGCGTACGCCTTTTACGGTAATCCCGTCGGCTCTCAGCGACGGGGCCAACGATGTGACCGTTCTAGCGGCCCTTTCTGTGTCGTAGG
>JAOUPN010000458.1 GCA_029879905.1 Nitrospira sp.
GTTAAGAAACCGTATCGGCAATGCGGAGGCATAGTGTATAGGGATATCGTAGGCAAACGGTTCTGCTTCTACTAAAGACGAATACCATCGCCATTTTCGCTCCACCACTTCACCTTGAGAGATAATCTCAACATCATGGTTCTTGTCTTGTAACAATCTCGAGACCAATTCAATTTTGAGAGATCCGGCCAGACTCAGGTTCTGCACCACAGGGCGAGCCTTCATTAAGCTTGGACCTTGGTATGGGGCGATGTAGGCTATTCTCATACTAACCAAATTCGTCTGAGCTCTTATCCCCTTCTGAGCCTATCGGAATGGTCATGTACCATTTGATGGGAAATAGTCTATCGCGCTTGCCTAGAAACACTCTTTGACAAGAGCCCGATACACACTCACTGTGATGCCACCTACCACATCCCATGAATACCGCCTACGTGCAAATTCCTGTATATTCTTCCGACGCTCATTCAAACATCGATACAAATCACTTGCAAAATATGTTGTGATGGCATTCGCCAACTCTTCGGTGTTGCTCGGCATACAAATGAATCCTGTCTCGTTCTCAAGTATGTCATCACGTAAAGCGCCAACGTCCGTGGCAATTACTGGCAGACCCATGCTATACCCCAACGACAGCACCCCGCTTTGGAAAATATGCCGATAGGGCAAAACCACAGCATCTGCAGCTTTAAAATATACTTCTGTTTCTGAATCCGGAATAAATTCGATCCTTTGAAGAATATGGTCTCGATAGGGATGCCGTTCAAGTAACGCCCGTATGTCACCCCAATATTCATCGCAATTCTTGGGTCTCCCAGCAATGATCAGCCGATATTCCTTTCCATGGTCCATGACAAGCCTGAACGCCTCAATGAGATACTCCAACCCCTTGTATGGAGCAATATTTCCAAAAAAGAGAAGGACACGTTCTCGATCGGAAATCCCAAGCCGACGGCGCGCTTCGTGCGGCACAAGCTCGGTCTGCGGAACGGCATTATTTATGCCAAAGGGAATGACGGAGATTCTATGGGGTGAGACCTCAAACTGCTGAATCAGTTCAGTCTTCATCCGATTGGTATGCACAAACAAATGATCGGCTAGCTTGTACTGAATACGTAGCGTCACCCTATTGAACCATGAATCGTTAGCGTCTCTCTCCCGCGCATTGACGTTATGGACGGTAAGCACCGTCCTCTTGCCAAGAAATTTATAGTACAGCATCAGAGGCACACGATCGAATGTCTCAAACTTGTTGTTCCATAAAATATGAAAAACATCAGCCCGGGATGTCAGCGCATAGCGGAGAAGTCTCATGTAATAGACAAGTACTCGCGACACCTTCTTCCACAGACTTACCGCTTCACTCACATCACCGCGTAAATTGAGAAACCGAACATGAGAGATCCCTCGCCATTGCGGCAAATCCAAATCATCCCCTCCAATAATATCGAGGGACAGCCCTCGAGCCATCAGGGCTGTGGCTATGCCAAACGCATAGGGATGGTCGCGGCCGGCAGTGAGCAAAGCGACTTTTAGTGCAGGGGAGCTTTCGGACGATAGCATGTGTCAGACGGCCTTCGCCTGTCTGGTGGGATCAACCAGGGGTATGATGTGAGGCAATTGCCGGTCGACAGCTGCTTCCACCATGTCGGTGCTGATCAAGTCCATGCAATTCGGAGAGAAGTCACAGGTCGGCTTATAGCAACTGAGGCAGTCCATCCGCGGCACAACTTTTTCGCCAAGACCATAGAGCTCAATCTCTGGGGCGCTGGTGGGGCCGAACAGCACGATCGTCCGCCGATTCAGCGCCAGCGCCATATGCATGGCCAGAGTGTCACCCGTGATCACCAGGTGGCAGGCGCCGACCACAGATGCAAAATGACGAAGCGGGTTATCGCAGCCGGCGTCGATGAGAGGAACAGTAGATCTAGCAATTAACCGTCGATGACGTTCTCGTTCCTCAGGCCCGCCGAGCAGGACAAACTGCGCTGGTTGTTTTTTTGCGATCCGTTCAATCAGCTCAAGATAGCCTTCCTCTCTCCATTGCTTCAACTCCCATCGACGCCCGGCTCCCGTATTCAAACCGATAATCGGACGGGAGAAATCAACTCCCAACTTCATCAGATGTTCCCTGCCCCGCTCTCGTTCGTCATCAGTTAGCTGCAGGACATATCTATGCGACTTTCCCGCGAGGCCGATGATGTCGGCCATCATATCTTGATAGGGCCTGGTTCCCTTCCGCTTCAGGTCATCAAACACACCCATTTCGAGCCAGACACGCGCCGCATCATTGGTCGGCTGGACATAGCCTTTGGGATCAAGCACAAACCCATCCTTCTTCGGTGCATGGGCAGCCGTGGCCAATGCCGCGCTGGTCTTGCCTGCGTCGAGATTGATCACCCGATCAAATTCCCGTACCCCCAACTGCAACAGCGCATCCTGTCCATACTCAATAACTTCTGAGATATAGGGATTTCCTTCCAGCAATGGGCGCGCTTCACGTCTGGTAATCCACGTAATTGACGCCTGCGGATAGACCTCCGCCAAAGGAGGAAGTAAGGCGGTGGTACGCAACACATCTCCGATTGCGTCAAGCTTGATGACCAAGATGCGCTCTTCAACCTTCTGGTAATGGTCGCATGGGCAAAGCACCCCGGTAGCTTTATGGAATGAGCAGGGACGATCTCCTCGGAAAAATCTGCAGTCGAATGCAATTTCTCGTGATGCCCTACCAGCGTTCATGGTTCAGTTCCTGTTTAATGTGATCATCATGAGGAATTGTTCCAATCCCCAAAGGTTATTCCGAAACAACCAGAGACTTCTTGCTGTACCAATTCTTCCGAATCGATCTCAGCTTAGCGAGGACCGGCTCAGGGATATGCTCGACAAAC